>CAZXBG010000037.1:0-29036 GCA_964638865.1 uncultured Chitinophagales bacterium
CAACAAAAACAGAATAACCGTATCAAATCAAAAACAAGAGCAAGAGTAGAACATATATTTGGTTTTGTAGAAAATAGCATGAATGGCTCAGTGATAAGAACCATAGGAAAAGTAAGAGCAGAAGCTCAGATAGGACTTATGAATTTGACATATAATTTATTTCGTTGCATACAGTTGAACGTTATTCTTTAATGGGATCGGTGTGTCTTGTTGTGAAAAAAAGTGAGACCGATGACAAAGTGAATAAAAACAAGGTGAAAATCACCCATGGGAAAATATTGGCAGAAAAAAAACTAAAAAATGTTACCTCAAAAAATTCAAATGATAGATTTTAGAGGTGCCCATAAAATAATAAAAATGCAACCTAAATTTGTTTTGTGACAGACTCTTTAATTTATTCAGGTAAATCGTACTTTAGTAGTTCTTCCAATTCTTTATCGGTTAGGTTTTCTTTTTCGGATTTATCGTAAATGGAGGGGAGAAAAACTGTTTCTTCGGCAATAAAAAAATAGGTAATTATCCTTGCATCGCCCGACTACCCTCTGCCTTTGGAGGCAATTGCAATGCGTATTTTGTAGCAGTTATTGCCAAGCTTACTGCCTTGTTCAGGCTTTTGCTCTAAACTTTCTAGTAGTTCAGCAAATTCGTTTTAAAGGGAAGGATATTTTTTAACCCGCCGTTTGAGTTCCTTATCAAATGGTGGTATAGTAAGAACCTTATAGCTCATTCAACAAATCTTTAGCTGGACGAGCCTTTAGTTTTCCTTGTCTCACCAAAGTAAGGTTTTCAACGGCTTCTTTTATCTCCTCCATAAGGAGAGCCTTTTCGTTGGAAATGGTGGTTGCTTTTACATACCACAATCCTTTCAATACTTCCAATTCAAATGGAAATATTGTAGAAAATTCGGAAATTTTTTATTGGTGAGGAAATTAGTAGTGCACTTCGTTTAACCGAAATTTGACTCACAAATTAATAAAACATACAAAATCTTATGTTGCCAAAAATAATAGTATCATAATCCAATTTTTATCAAACCAACTCTTCCACCGGATACATTCTCTCCTGCATTTCTTTCACCTTTTCGTCCACAATGTATTCATCATAGCTCATGAGTTTATCAATTACCCCGTTTGGTGTAATTTCAATAACTCTGTTCGCCACCGTTTGCATAAACTGGTGATCGTGCGAGGTAAATAAAATAAATCCCTTAAAATCCTGTAATGCATTATTAAATGCGGTGATACTTTCCATATCGAGGTGATTGGTAGGTTCATCCAGTATTAAGGTATTTCCGCCCAATAGCATACCTCTGGAGATCATGCAACGCACTTTTTCACCTCCGGAAAGTACTTTGCAACTCTTTAATGATTCTTCCCCACTGAATAACATGCGGCCCAAAAATCCCCTTACAAATGATTCGTCCTTATCTTTAGAATATTGACGCAACCAATCAATTAAATTAATATCACCGGTAAAAAATTCTGCATTGTCGTTTGGTAAATAATTTGGTGTAATGGTGACTCCAAATTTAAATTCACCAAGATCAGATTTTTTTTCACCCGCCAGAATTTCGAAAAAATTTGTTTTAGCCAGTGGATCGCGACTTACAATTGCAATTTTATCACCGCGTTCTGCAATGAATGAAATGTTTTTAAACAACAATTTTCCATTTGCTGTTTTTGATAGGTTTGTAACCTGCAAAACCTGATCGCCAACCTCTCTTTCCGGAGTAAAGAAAATGCCGGGATATTTTCGTGTGGAAGGCCTTAATTCCTCGATATTTAATTTCTCCAATGCTTTTTTACGGGAAGTTGCCTGTTTTGCTTTGGATGCATTTGCACTGAATCGCGCAATAAAGTCCTGTAATTCTTTGCGTTTGTCTTCTGTCTTTTTATTTTTCTGCGACATCAATTGCAACATTAATTGCGACGATTGATACCAGAAGGAATAATTTCCGGTAAAAATGCTGATCTTACCATAATCAATATCTGCAACATGCGTACATACTGCATCTAAAAAGTGTCTGTCGTGGGAAACTACAATAACGGTATTTTCATAATCAGCCAAAAAGTTTTCCAGCCATTGTATAGTATCAATATCCAGGTCATTGGTAGGCTCATCCATCAACAAAATATCAGGATTCCCAAAAAGCGCCTGAGCAATTAAAACACGCACCTTTTCTTTTCCGGAAAGATCCTTCATGAATTCGTAGTGTTTATCTTCCGTAACTCCAAGATTACTCAATAATTCTGCAGCATCACTTTCAGCAGTCCATCCATTCATTTCGCCGAAATCTGCTTCAAGATCTCCAACACGTAAACCATCAGCCTCATTAAAATCAGGTTTAGCATATAAAACATCCTTTTCCTGAATAATGGCCCATAATTTTTTATGTCCCATCATAACAGTATGAATTACCGAATGCTGGTCAAATTCGCTGTGATTTTGTTTCAAAACAGCCATACGTTCACCCGGAGTTATATCCACGATGCCGGTAGTAGGCTCTATCTCCCCCGAAATAATTTTTAAAAAAGTAGATTTACCGGCACCATTTGCACCAATTATTCCATAACAATTGCCTTTGGTAAATTTGAGGTTCGCTTCTTCAAAAAGAATACGTTTACCATACCGAAGCGAAACATTATTAACTGTGATCATTTAAAAGTCAGATTTTGCGGGTGCAAAGGTACGGATAAAATAGGGGAAAATAACGTGTAAATTGAATTTTTCAACCTATTTTACAATGGATTAAAATAAAAAGTGCAGAAATTCTTATTCTTCCAGCAATAACTTTATATCTCCAATCAATTTTTTAACCTCCACAGAGTCGGTTCCGTCATAATATCCCCGAATTCTTCCTTCTTTATCAACCAAGGCAAAATTTTCGGTATGTACGAAGTCGTTTGGACCGGCATCACCCTCAGTAGCATCCACTAAATAACTATATCTTGCCAAATCGTAGATCTGTTTTTTATCTCCGGTAACAAAATGCCATTTATCAGAATTTAGGTTGCGATTTTTTGCATATCGGGCTAAAACTTCAGGTGTATCGTGTTCAGGATCAACAGTATGTGAAATTATTAACACCTCAGGATTCGAACCATACGCTTTGTAAACACGAATCATTTCTTCTGTCATAATTGGGCAAATTCCCAGACAAGTTGTAAAGAAAAAATCGGCCACATAGATCTTGTTTTTATAAACCTCCTGGGTAATTACTTCATTGTTTTGATCGATCAATTTAAAGTCTGAAACGTAATGTGGTTCTCCGGCCTCGGCATTTGGGCCAAAATAGGGTAAAACGGGTTCCTTAGATGCTCCGGCATATTGATAACTTAAAACAATAGTAAAAAGTATAATAACGGAAACCACTACTGCTGCAATTTGAAAATTGTTCCACCTTTTCATACTGCAAAATTAGGGCGGTACGGCTGGAATTAATAGCATTTGAAAATATTTGACACTTTTAAAGAAAACAACAAATAAGTAAGTTTTTACACAACGGAACAATAGCGGTGATTTAGGGTTTACCAAGTGAATTGGGACAGTTTTAATCAAAATATCAACCATCTAATACATTTGTTAATGGTTATATTTTGTATATTTACATTATAATGGCAAAGATGCAGCGCTACATAATGAAGGGATTCGGGCTAATAATTTTAGCCTCCATCTTACAATCTTATGTTTGTTCCGGCCTTTGCTCGATAAAACTTTCAGATTGTGAGGAGGAGATGAAGCCTATTCATGATTGCTGCAAAAGTGCAATTGCCCAGGAATCTGATAATGATAAAGGCGAAACTGATTGTCAGGATGAGCATTTTGTTTTTCTGCAAACCTTGGGGCAATTCCATTCCTTCAGTGCAGTTAATTTAAATCCAATCTTTTTGGTGTTGGATAATACTTTTCCAAGCTATGCAATACCATCAGAGTATTTTTCTCAAAATACCATAGCAGTTTACACAGGATTTGTTCCGCCGCCTCCTAAGGATGGCATTCCTGTTTTTATACAAAGTTTTCTTATTTAATTATACCTCTATTTGTTTTGCTCTGCAGGCGTAGCTTGACAGGGTATTTGCATTTTTATTTTACTCTAAACTTATTTATTAATCAAAATAAAAAATTATATGAAAATTTTAATTACAATTTCTTTTTTTATAAGCAGTTTTTTCATTGTTGTAAATGCACAATCTGCAATGCAGATAAGTGGGGAAGATTGTTATGGTGCACCGGTAGATATGTTTGCCGATTTAGATGCAGGAAAGGCTATTGTTATCATCTTCTATATGCCTGATTGCGGTGCCTGTCCTCCACCAGCCGAAAAATTGCAGGAAATGGCAACAAATATCATGGTTGATTATCCCGATGCGGTAAAGGGTTATGCGTTTCCATTTCAGGATATTACAAATTGTGATTATTCAGTTTCATGGGTAGAGGACAACCATGTGCCATTTTTTGCTCCGATGGATAGTGGTGAATATGCTCTTGCCTATTATGGTGGATTCGGAATGCCGACTGTTGTTTTATTAGGAGGAGCTGATCACAGAGTGATGTTTAGCACATTAAGTTTTATCACCAGCGACACAACCGAAATGCGCGATTCCATTCTTAACATGTTGGGAGCGCCAACAGATATTCTGAACAATGTTTCCTCCATTTCAAATTTTAATATTTATCCAAATCCGGCAAACGAAACAATGCAAATAAATGTCGAATTAGCATTGAATTCAGATATTGAAATTGGTATACACGATATTACAGGTAAATTAATAGTTCAGGTTGCGGAGGAAAAAAATGTCGCAGACAACTTTACAAAACAAGTGAATGTATCCTCAATGTCGGAGGGTATTTATCTGGTTAAATTAACGGCAAATGGTGATACAAAGATGAATATGGTAACAATTGTACATTAAAATGTATGTACGTTTTTTGGTGTAAATAATTATTGAAGAGGAAAATGAAAAAGAGTTTATTATTAATACTATTATTTGGAGGATTTTTTGTGGGTAAAACGCAAAATCCACTTTTAATTCCTCCGGTACTTACCGGGACAAATTTTGATCTTACAGTTCAAAATGGAACTACGGAATTTTTTCCTGGAATCAATACACCAACTTTTGGAATTAATGGTAATATTCTGGGCCCCACTTTAATAGTAAATAAATGGGACTCTGTAACTATTAATGTTACAAATAATTTAACGGGAACCGGCAATTCCACCACGATGCATTGGCACGGACTGCATGTTCCGGCTCACGCAGATGGAGGTCCTCACCAAATAATACTACAAGGTGCTACATGGAGTCCGCAGTTCCAAATATTAAATAATGCTTCTACATTTTGGTATCATCCACATGGTGAAGGAAAAACCGATCTCCAGGTTTCAAAGGGATTGGCAGGATTTATAATTGTGAAGGATAGTGCTGAGGCTGAACTAGAACTTCCACGAACTTATGGTGTTGACGATTTTCCATTAGTTGTTCAATCCAAGGCTTTCGATGTATTGAATCAAATTGCAATTTCAACAGAAGAAGACACCCTCATTTGCGTAAATGGAACCGTTGATCCATATCTTGACGCACCGGCTCAGATAATTCGATTGCGGTTGTTGAATGGATCGTCAATGCGCGGTTATAATTTCGGTCTTTCCAACGATCAACAATTTGTATTAATTGGAACGGATGGCGGATTATTGAATAACCCTGTTCCGCTTTCCAGAATATTATTGGGTCCCGGTGAACGTGCAGAAATATTAGTCGATCTCCAAACTTTAGAAGGACAAACAATTTATTTAAAGAGTTATAGTTCAGAACTGGAAAATGGAATTTATGGTGCTGAAACTGTTACAGGAATGATGGGAGGTGAAATTCCAAGTTATGATCTTAATCCATTGAATGGTGCTGACTTTGAGATATTACAGATAAATGTTATTGAACAAACTATTGATCCTGTTACAACTATTCCGGATATTTTAGTTTCTAATATGGCATTTACAGAATATGATAATACGCGTGTATTTAATTTGCAACCCGACGAAATGATGGATCCGGAAGGGCAGGTAATGGGCCCATTTAATATAAATGGAGAACACTTTGATATAATGACAATTAACCATACGGTTTATTTAAATGATACTGAATTATGGAGAATTGTAAATAATACAGGAATTGCTCATCCTTTTCATATTCACGATATTCAATTTACTATTGATAATATAAATGGTGCTCCGGTTCCGGCTCACTTACAAGGATTAAAAGACGTTGTGCTTGTAATGCCAATGCAATATGTTGAAGTAATTACAAAGTTTGAGAATTTTGCCGATGATGAAATTCCTTATATGTATCATTGCCATATGTTGCATCATGAAGATGATGGGATGATGGGCAGTTTTCGTGTGATAGATACTACTGCAACTTCTATCACAGAACATATTGGATCAGATGTGCAGATATTCCCAAACCCTGCAACAGATATGCTGACTATTTTAATTAATAATAAGGAGGAAGGTGTTGAAATTCGTGTGTTAAGTTTAACCGGACAAACTGTTATTGATAATAACAAATACTATGGAGGTGAATTTACTATTGACATAACCGGAATATCTGATGGAATATTTATTTTGGAATTTATATATAAAGGGGAGAAGTTTATTAAGTCATTTATAAAAGGATATTAGCACAAATTAAAAAAAATAATTGCATTTTTTTTATTAATTCAGTCATAATTAAAATCAAATCTTATGAAAAATTGTTACGCTTTAATTTTTATGTTTTTCAGCCTTATGGTCCCTTTATTTACATTCGCACAATGTCCTGTCGGTCAGATGGATGTTGTAATTGAAATTGAAACTGATACCTATGGTTATGAGGGTTATTGGCAATTGGTTCCTGCAGGTAATGCATGCGGTGCCGCAACCATCTGGCAGGGTGGAAACGATATTCAGGTTGGCTGCAGCGGTGCAGGTGAACAGGATGCAACTATAGGGTTCGGTTATGGAGATAATATAACTATTACAGAAGCTATAGGATGCCTTAATGAAGGATTTTATGATATCAAATATATTGACGACTGGGGTGATGGCGGGTTTAATTTTAATGTATCATTGGATGAATATCAAATGTATCATTTTGAAGGAACCGGAGTTGGAAATACTTTCAATTTTGAAATTACACCACCTCTTGCTTATGATGCAAGTATAACTGCTATTACGAATAATCCTTATATAAATCCTGGAGTTGTAAATATAGCAGGTGAAATTTCAAATTACAGTGCAAATACAATTAATTCTTTAGAAGTAATTTATAGTATTGATGGCGGCACTGAAATTATATCAACACTTACAGGTTTAAGTATTGAACCATTTGCCACCGCAGATTTTGTTCATCCTCTACCTTGGAATATCTTAACCTTAGGGACGTATGATGTAAAATTATCCTCCGGAAAAATAAATGATAACGATGATTTAAATCCTGCAAATGATTTTATAAATAAAGAACTTATAGTAGGGGATCCTACACCGAATATTATTGCTGATTATTTGACCTTTGTTGAAGAATATGAGGTAATTGGAAATACAGATGACGAAATTGAAAATCCAACGGATCTGGATTTTCATCCGATATTGTCAGAATATCAGGTATGGGTTACCAATAAAGGAACAGAAGAGTCCGGTGGATCAACTGTAACCTTTTGGAATGCAGGTCAGGGTGGGCAAACATCAGAATGGAAACAGGATGGGAATGCGTGGCATTTTATGAGTCTACCAACGGGCATTGCATTTAGTGAAAATACAAATTTTGCAACATCACCCGGTATTAAGGATGCAAATCATAGCGGAGGAACATTTACAGGTCCAACCCTATGGAGTAGTGATATGGATATTTATGCTGAGCCATCAGGGGGAAATGGAAGTCATTTGGATATGTTACACCAAAGTCCTTTCTCCATGGGAATTGCAGCATGGCGCGACAATGCATTTTTTGTTTTCTGCGATTATCATGGTTATGTTCATATGTATGATTTTGTGAAAGATCATGGACCTGGAAATGATGATCACGCTGATGGAAGAGTATGGGAATATCTTGATTTTGATATCGAAATGATTAATGATGATCTACCATCGCATTTGGTGTTTGATAAAGCTTCCAATTATTTGTATACAATTGATGCGGGAAATGGCAGAATTATCAGAATGAATCCGGAATCAGGTGAAGTTACTGGAACATTCCCGCATGCAAATGAACCACTTGCCGAAGCCAATGAAATAGAAAATACAGATTGGGTGGAAATTGTGAATACCGGATTAATTGAACCGGTGGGCATTGATGTAATTGGTGATTATATGCTGGTAAGCGATCATGCTACCGGTGAAATTATTATTTATGATATCACAACAATACCTGCAACGGAATTAAAACGATTACAAACCGGACGCACTGGTTTGATGGGAATTAAAATCGGACCTGATGGATTGATATGGTTTGTTGATCAGGACGCAGATGAATTGGTAAGAATGAATATTACGAATTTAGTTGCAATAAATAACCCTGAATTGCAAAATAATATTTCTGTTTACCCGAACCCCACTAATGGAGTTTTTACTTTAAATGTGAATGCTCCTTTTCAAAATTTAAATATGGATTTTATGGTATTAAATCAATTGGGTGAAATTGTTTTTTATAATTCCTACCTAACAGCATCGGAGCAACAGATTGACCTTTCTGATTTTCCGGCAGGAGCCTATACAATTAAGCTTGCAACTGAAAATGGATTTGCGACTAAAAAATTGATATTAGTGAAATAAGAAAATCATCTGTCGCAAATGAAAATTTATATAAAAAATATGGTTTGCGACAGATGCATTCGCACTGTAAAAAGAATTTTTGATGCATATAAATTGCAGATAGGTCAGGTTCAATTAGGGGAGGTTGACCTTTTGGATGAAACATTAGGGAAATATGAAGGCGAAATAAGAAAGGATTTGGAAAAGGAAGGGTTTGAATTAATGGATGATATCAATTCGCAAGTAATTGAGCAGATAAAAAATGTTATAGTAGAAACCATTCATGGAAATAAATCTCAGGACAACAAAATAAATTTTTCCCGACTAATAGAAAATAAATTATTAAAGGATTATTCGCATTTGAGTAATTTATTTTCGATGATTGAAGGAATTACCATTGAAAAGTACACCATCCTTCAAAAAACAGAAAGAGTGAAAGAGCTTTTGGTGTACAATGAGCTTTCATTAAGCGAAATAGCTTTTCAGATGGGGTATAGCAGTGTTGCCCATCTCAGCAGCCAATTTAAAAAAACAACCGGATTAACTCCCACGCATTTTAAAAGCATTAAAGAAACCAAAAGAATGAACTTAGATAAAGTATGAACATGAAATTATATAAACAATATCAAAAATTATGTAACGTACAAAATCGGTTCCTGACAGACCTTTGTGTTATAAAAATATTTAATTATGACACATTCGTATAAAGTGAGCAACATGACTTGCAGTGGCTGTATAGCCACAGTTAAAAGTCAATTATTAAAAAATCCTGATGTTTTATCCGCTGAGGTGAACTTGCCTGATGAAGCGGTTATTACTATGCAGCATCATATCTCTATAAAGGATTTGCAGGAAAGCATTGGGCCTGAATCAAAATATAAGATTTCAGAAAATGGGAATGATCATTCCTTACATACTATGACTAACACTGTTTCTGATAAAAACTGGTTGGAAACATACAAACCCCTGCTCATCATTTTTGCTTTTATTACCGGTATTTCTCTCATAAATGCTTATTTCGGCACAATTGATGGCATGTTATTCATGCAGAACTTCATGGCGGGATTTTTTATAACGTTCTCCTTTTTTAAATTTTTGGATATAAAGGGATTTGCCGATAGTTATTCCACTTACGATCTGTTGGCCAAGAAAATTCATGGTTATGGTTACGTTTATCCATTTATTGAATTATTACTTGGATTGGCCTATTTAACCGGCTTTAATATGCAGGTGACTGGCATTGTTACAATAATAGTTATGGGCTTTAGCAGTATTGGAGTAATTAAAAGTGTTTTAAATAAACAACAGATCAAATGTGCTTGTCTTGGAACCGTATTTAATTTACCAATGAGCACAGTTACAATTATTGAAGATCTTTTAATGGTAGTCATGGCAGTGATTATGCTAATAATTTAAAAATGATAAGAATAATTACTATATTATTATTAATTTCCGCTTGTAAGGTTATGTTTTCACAAATGGTTTTAACTGAACAGCAGGTAATTGATTCTATTTTAAATAAAAACTTCGCAATCTTAAATGCATCGCTAAAATTTGAATCTCAAAAATCCTTGCAAAAAACGGCATGGAATATTTCTGATCCGGAAGTATATGTGGTACAGGACCCTTTCGAATCACTAATTCTTACAATTGATCAGAATTTTGATTTTCCAACACAATATATAAAGCAGAGCCAATTAAACAGGGAAAAAATAACCTTAACCGGGAAGGAATTTGCCCAGACTAAAAATGAGATAAGGAAAAACATTCGTTTACTTTATTTGCAGGCACAATATGTTTCCGCAAAATTAAACTACTTTCAAAAGCAGGATTCCGCATTTCAAAAAATCAAAGATGCTTCTGTGCGATCGTTTAACGCCGGGAATTTAAATTACCTTGAAAAAATATCAGCAGAAACAAAATCGGGTGAGGTAAAACTGCAATATGAAATTACAAAAAATGAATTATTAATCCTGCATCAGCAAATAAGTATCCTAACCGGGATCGAGAATAAATTTGTTGTTGCTAAAATCGAAAAATTGGCAACACCAAATGTATCAATAGACATTTTAACCAATCCTGCTTATGCTGTTGCACAGCAAAACATCAATGTTAGCCGGAAACAATATGAAGCGATAAGGTCACAGGCTTTGCCTGATATTCTTCTTGGATATTCAATACCTTTAGAGGAAGAAGCCGTGTATTTTCCTGCTTTTAAAGCCGGTATTTCTATTCCATTGTGGTTCAATTCGTATAGCGGTTATAATTCCGCTGCAAAAAACGAGATTATTATAGCGGAAAACAATTTGAGGGCAGAGGAACAAAGTTTACAGCAACAAAAATTTACTGCTATCTCCAACTTTTTTAAAAATAAACTTGCGATAAGATATTATGAAACTGAAGGATCGAATAACGCGAATGAAATCACAAAATCAGCAACACGGTTATACGAAACCGGGGAAATAGACCTTATAAATTTTCTCAGAACACTGAATGATGGATTCGAAATACAGTTAAACTATTTGGAAGCATTACTAAACTATAATATTTCTGTTATTGAAATTGATTATTTAAACGGCAACTGATGAAACAACTTTTTATTATAATATGTTTGATACCTTCAATTGTTTTTGCACACGGCGACGAAGACCACAGTGGTGGAAAAAAAAGCGAAAGCAAAACGACTCAAGGGTATTTTTCATCCGAAACTAACACCTCCCTGTATGAATTACTGTTGAAATATCCGGCTATAAAGATAAACGAAGAAGTAATCTTTACTTTATACATCAGTGAATATAATTCGAACATACCAATAGACAGTGCCACATTAAAAATAACTTCTTTAGAAGATAACAATATAAGTTTTGAGGTGCACCAGGTAGAAAATGGTACGTATAAGATTAAAACCGCATTTCCTGAAAATAAAAAATATTCACTTGCAATAAATATTAATTCCACAATTGGCCCTGACCTTATGGTTATGGAGAATATTGAAGTGGGAAAAGAATTGGAATCGGAAACAATTATTGAGGTGCACCAACATTCCTGGTTCAAAACCAGTGGAATTTATTTATTTGGAGGATTGTTAATTGGTATTCTGATCGCGATTGTATTAATGCGCAGAAGAAAAATTAATCCTCGTTCAACCTTCTTGCTGATTGTAATTTTAAGCTTCCCAATATCAATAGAAAATGTTTCGGCTCATGGAGATGAGGATCACAGTGCTGACAAAAATGTTAAAAGCACCACTTTCTCTGATGCTTTCGCCGTTCCGAAAGAAACCCAATTCTTGTTTTCTGTTTTTACGGAGAAATTAATACTCGCTGATTTTAATGCGGGAACCCAATTAGCCGGAACAATTATACCGTCATCTAACGGCCAGGCGGTTATTCAATCACCTCAAACCGGTAAAATTTCCTCGCTACAGGTAACAGTCGGTCAAAAAGTAACAAAAGGACAAACTTTAGCCGTTGTGGAACAAAATATTGATGCACAAAGCCAGGTTGATCTTTTATCTCAGAAAAATGTGATTGAAACGGAATTAATTGCTGCCCGAAAAGAATACGAGCGGCTGCAGTCCATTCAGGATATTATTTCAAAAAAAGATCTGGAAGCATCAGAAGCAAGGTATGATCTGGCTTTGGAAAATAAAAAACTTTTCGACAACCTATCTTCCAATAATGCGGGGAATTCGAAATTGATTTATTTAAAGTCACCCATAAATGGTATAGCCGGCAATTTTAATTTATCCATCGGATCGGCTGTAAATGCAGGAGAAACTTTATTTACAGTTACAGATCTTACCACTGTGTATGTAGAGGCACAGTTGTATGATAAAAATGCAGCTCAATTAGTAAGCAGTAAAAAATATACTGCGATAAGTTCAGACGGAGAGCGCTCTGCTGATGTGCAATTAATTACTTCAGGTCAAACAATTGATGCAACCAATCAAAGCCGTATAGTGCTTTTTAAAATGGTAAATGCAAATGCAGATTTTAAAATCGGTGAATTTGTGAATGTCTGGCTTTCAGACGGTATTACTGAAAAAAATCTTGCCGTACCAAATAGCGCAATCAGCGAATTAAATGGCAAACCTATTCTTTTTATTAAAGATGCGGCCGAGAATTATTCTTTAAGTTATGTGATAACAGGTAATAATAACGGAAAACATACGGTAATTGAATCGGGAGCGGAAGCAGGAGAAAGAATTGTTATTAATGGTAGTTATCAAATGAAAATGATTTATTTAAATCAATAAGAAAAACAAATGCATTGCAAAAAAAATAATTGGAATCGCAATGTAAATCACGAATAATTCAAAAATATATACAATGAAAAGAGCTGTTATTTACTTTTTTTCCTTTACCGTTATTTTAGTTATAATATATTCATTTAACAGCGTAAGTGGTGATTGCGATTCCCCTTTAATTGGAGCCGGTCATGCCGCTGACCCTGGTAATCCCTCCTGTACGGGTTGTCACGGAGGAGATGATAACACGGGAATTGCGGGGCTTAGTTTTACTATTGGCGGCGGGATTACAACTTATAAACCCGACAGCACTTATACTGTATTCGTAAATATATCCCAACCGGGTTTAGATAAATTCGGCTTTGAAATAACGGCATTAAATACAAGTAATAATGCGGCAGGTATTAATACATTAACCGATGAATTGCGTACAAGAACAACAAGTGAAGGCACCAGAGATTATGTTACAAGTACACCTTGCGGTGCAGACGCATTAATGCCGGGTAATAATAATTGGTCGTTTGATTGGACTGCACCTTCAGCCGGTGCGGGTGATGTAACATTCTATCTCGCTGCTTTAGCTGCAAACCATAGTCATAACACTTCAGGTGATTCAACCTACACTAAAACACAAACTATTTCTGAAAAAATAGCTACCGAAATTTATGATAATAAAATTAACGATGACATTCAAATTTACCCAAACCCTGCTGATGAAATACTAATTATTCAATTGCAGGAAGCTATATACGGGGAAGTTGAATTATACAATGCCGCAGGCGAAAATGTTTATGCAGTAAAAGTATCGGCAACAGATAATATAATTGAAATAAATACATATTCACTTTTGGAAGGTATTTATTTTATTAAATTAAAGGATACCGGAAAAATTATTACAAAAAAAATCATCATTCAGCATTAGCATACAATAAAAATTTAAATAATTCTGTTAATAATTTAAATATATCAAAATGAAATCTAAAAATCAATTTTTTATTGTTGCAATATCAGCAATATTTATTTTCGCCTTTTCATCATGTATGAATCATGACGATCCTATGGGTTGTTTTACAACTTCAGCAACAACAATTAATGCAGGAGAAACCATTGATTTTGATGGGTCGTGTTCAACAGATACGCACCATTGGGAATGGGATTTCGGAGATGGTGCAACAGGTGAAGGCGAGTCAATATCACATACTTATAACAATCCCGGAACCTATGATGTTTCCTTAGCTGTGCATAATGAAGATATGTCGAAAATGAATGAAGAAATGATAACAATTACTGTTAATTAATTTAGTGATGAAAAGAAGAAAATTCATTACGATTTCCTCAGTGGGCACAGCAGGTGTTTTTACCGGAGGGCTTTCTATGTTGTTTGCAGCATGCAAAACAGATATGTCTATGGATGATATGTTAATGGGCGCTCCTGTGTCGGTAACAGAAGGTGGTTTTTCGGATGCGCTTGTTTTCCCAAATATACAAACAGGCAGTTTTTCCTTAACTGCTCAATCAACTAACGGGGGAGTATTTAATGGAAATTCGCTTTTTGTATATGGATATGAGAATAATATTATTCTTGGCCCTACATTTAAATTAAATTCAGGAGAAAATTTTTCTGTAAACGTACAAAATGATTTAATTGAAGCCACCAATATCCACTGGCACGGTTTAACTGCACCGGCAAATATGGATGGTTATCCTTCAGATGTGATTGAAGCGGGCAGTTCATTTAATTATAATTTTTCTGTAATGGAAAGAGCGGGATTATATTGGTATCATCCCCATCCCGATTTAAAAACGGGCGAACATACCTTCAAAGGATTGGCAGGATTAATTGTTGTAAATGATCCAGAGGAAGATGCTTTGAGTCTCCCATCAGGAGAAAATGAATTATTGCTTGTAATTCAGGATAAAAGAATTTCTGGAAATGCAATAATTTATTCTCCGGCTGAAATGGAAATTATGACCGGATACATGGGCGAATTTGTTTTAGTGAATGGCGTTTATGCACCCTTTCATAATGTATCAACAAAACAGTATCGGGTAAGGATATTAAACGGCAGTAATGCACGCATCTACAATCTTGCGTTAAGCAACTCTGCTGCATTTAATGTAATTGGAGGTGATGGGGGATTAATTGCTTCACCTGAATCCACCACTTCAATCCTTGTTGGTCCCGGGGAAAGGGTTGATTTAATTATAGATTTCAGAAGTAACCTTATAGATGATGAAATATTCCTCATCAGTAAAACTTTTAATGGTGGTGATGCGCAGGGGACGCAGGAATTCAACATTATGAAATTTATTATTACCTCTTCAGTTATTGATACATTTATTTTGCCCGGTGTTTTAAGTTCATTTTCAATACTTACAGAAGGTATGGCCACTATAAATAGAAGTTTTGATATTTCAAATCCCCATGGAGATGGTCATGGTGGGCACGAAACCGGCAGCGGACACAATATTGGGGGTAAAACATTTGAAGAAGACAGAATTGATGAGTATGTAAGCGCAGGAGCAACTGAAATCTGGACCTTTGACAACAGCGAAGGCGGCGAGCCGCATCCAATGCATATACATGCTCAGCATTTTCAAATACTTGACCGCATAAATGGAAGTGGAACAATACAACCTCATGAAAGAGGGTGGAAAGATTCTGTGCTGGTAATGCCGGAAGAAATAGTAAGAGTAATAATTCCTTTTGGAAACAATATTGGCAAATTTGTATTTCATTGTCATAATCTTGAACACGAAGACGATGGCATGATGCTGAATTATCAGATAAGTTAAAATGATTAAATTACAAATATTATTTAATAAAAATTAAAAAATAAAATTATGAAAAACAATAAGATCAATTTCGGTTTAACTCTTGTATTGGGATTATTCCTGTTACAAGCCTGCACAAATAAAACAAAAGAAGACAACACTATGGACAACAAAAACGATTCAAGTGCAGAACAAACATTTCAGAAAAACGAAGCTATGATGAAAACCATGACAGACATGATGGGCAAAATGAAGGGAATGCAAATGACCGGTGATTTTGATCTGGATTTTTTAAATATGATGATCGCACACCATCAGGGTGCAATAGATATGTCGCATGTAGAATTAACATCAGGCAGGGACGCAACTATGAAAAAAATGGCGGAAAATATTATCGCTGCTCAAAAAGCAGAAATTGCCGCAATGCAGGCAGAGGTTGCTAAACATGAAGCAGGAGAAAAAAAAGAAACGACTAAAGCGCATGACCACTCCGGCGACCATTCTCATGGGGAGCATAATGAATTAATGGATGCAATGACCACAATGGAAACCAGTATGGCCTCAATGAAAATGAGCGGAAATACGGATAAAGATTTTGCAATGATGATGATCATGCACCACCAATCTGCAATTGACATGGCAAAAAATGAATTATCGCATGGCAGTCATTTAGAAGTAAAAGAAATGGCGCAAAAAATGATCGTTGATCAGAATAAGGAAATTGGGGAGTTTCAGAATTGGTTGAATAGCCAAAAATAAATTGTGAAGGGAAGCGTGTTAGAAATTAATCATGATTTGAAGAAAAATCTGGACAAAATATACATCAACTATAAAATAAAATTTGAAAAATGAAACAATTTAGTTTTCTAATAGCCATATCCGCTACAATTTTTTTATTTAGCTGTAACAATAATAAAGAGGTCAACCGGCAAAACACTATCCAGCAAGAAATTCAAATTAGTGAGGTAAATCATGCCGACGGAGATCATGAGCATTTGCACTCAACCGATAAAACGTATAACATGAAATTTACAACCACTCCGGCAACAATAAATGAAAAACAAAATGTTACACTCATTTTAAGGCCGGAACAAATTGGAAAAACTTCAGATTTAATTCCCCTTGAGGTTGTTCATGAAAAGAAAATACACCTCATTCTTGTTAGTAGCGACTTATCGTGGTTCGATCATATTCATCCATTAGTTGATAAAGATAATAATTATGTAGTGGATACTAAATTTCCTTACGGAGGCAGTTTTATTTTATACGCTGATTATAAACCCGAAGGAGCTTCGCAACAACTCACTCGAATTCCAATAACTGTAGAAGGTTATAATAAGGAAGCAAGAAAATATTCCAAACAAAATCTTGCCTGGAAAGGTGATGGTGGGTATGAAGTGAGTATGACGTTCAACAATGTTGAGATCAAGGCCGGCGAAGCACAAATGCTAACATTCAATATTAAGAAAAATGGAAAAGAAGTTAAAGATCTTGAACATTACCTTGGAGCCTTGGGACATTTAGTAATAATAAGTGAGAACACGCAGAATTATCTGCATGCACATCCAATGGACGATAATAGTCATGGTCCCTCGGTTGTATTTCACACTGAATTTGAATCGGCAGGAGTATATAGGGCATTTTTACAATTTAATCATGCCAATAAAATTCATACGGCAGATTTTGTGATTGTTGCAAAATAATTCTTTGATTAATTTATTTAAATGATTTGTAATAAGTAATATAATGGAACATAAACAACATACTAATCCTGAATTGGATCACTCGAAAATGGATCATTCAAAAATGAACCATTCCAGTCCGAAAAAAGGTCCACCAATGGGTATGGAGGGTCACGATCATCATAAAATGATGATTGCTGACTTTAAAAAACGTTTTTATGTTGTATTGATTCTTACCATTCCGATTTTGTTATTATCGCCAATGATACAGCAATGGCTGAATTTGAATTTAGTTTTTAAGGGGGATAAATATGTTTTATTTGTTTTATCCAGTATCGTTTTCTTTTATGGAGGCAAACCTTTTTTACAGGGTTTAGCAGAAGAAATAAAAAAGAAAATGCCCGGTATGATGACGTTAATTGCTGTGGCAATTACAACTGCTTATATATACAGCACTGCTACAGTTTTCGGGTTAGAAGGTATGGACTTTTTTTGGGAATTGGCAACCTTGATATTAATTATGTTGCTTGGTCACTGGCTCGAAATGAAATCAATTGCCGGAGCATCCAGAGAATTGGAATTGCTTGTTCAGTTAATGCCTGATGAGGCACATGTAATGCATGGCAACAGCATAATGGAAATGAAATCAGTTGATCTGAAGGCGGAAGATATCCTATTAATAAAACCCGGAGAAAAAATACCTGCGGATGGAATTATAGTGGAAGGAACAAGTTATATAAATGAAAGCATGCTTACCGGCGAATCTAAACCAGTTGAAAAAACAAATGGAGATAACGTAATTGCCGGTTCACTCAATGGAAACGGTTCTATAAAAGTAAAGGTTACGCATTCAGCGAGCGACTCTTATTTATCTAAAGTAATTCAATTGGTAGGCGATGCGCAGAAGGCAAAATCGAAAACACAATTATTAGCTGATGTGGCGGCAAGGTGGTTAACAATAATTGCATTAAGTGCAGGCTTCGCAACATTTTTTATTTGGTGGTTATCCGGAAGCACATTAGCATTTGCTGTTGAAAGAATGGTAACCGTAATTGTTATCTCCTGTCCCCACGCCTTGGGGTTAGCAGTGCCTTTAGTAGTTGCTGTGTCAACTGCATTATCTGCAAAAAACGGGTTATTAATTAAAAACAGAACGGCATTCGAGAATTCAAGAAAAATTACAACTCTGATATTTGATAAAACCGGAACATTAACAATTGGGAAATTTGAAGCCGGCAGAATTATGTCCTTAAATGCTAAATATTCTGAAAACGATATACTTAAATTCGCTGCAGCATTAGAGCAACATTCTGAACATCCTATCGCTACCGGTATTCTACAAAAAGCAAAAGAATTAAATATTACAATTCCGGCAGTAAATAATTTTAATGCAATAACCGGAAAAGGTATTTCAGGTGAAGTTGAAAACACCGGAATAAAAGTGGTAAGCCCGGGTTATTTAAAAGAAAATAATATTTCCTTTCCGGAAAACTATGCTACCACAGCAGCGGAAACCATTGTTTTTATTTTGGTCGGGAGCGAATTGGTTGGATATATTGCGTTATCTGACAAAATAAGAGAAGAATCGTATGAAGCAATTAAAACACTAAAAGAAATAAATATTAAATCCATATTATTAACTGGCGATAATGAAGTTGTTGCAAAGAGTGTAAGCGACGAGTTAAAAATGGATGGATATTTTGCAGAAGTTTTACCACATCAGAAATTGGAAAAAATAAAAGAATTACAGCAAAAAGGAGAATTCGTAGCAATGACGGGTGACGGTGTAAATGATGCGCCGGCATTAGCTCAGGCCGACGTTGGAATTGCTGTTGGCAGTGGCAGTGATATAGCAGCAGAAACAGCCGGAATTATTCTGGTAAACAGCAACCCAAAAGATGTAGTGAATCTCATACTGTTTGGGAAAGCAACGTATAGAAAAATGATACAGAATTTAATTTGGGCAACAGGATATAATGTAATTGCATTGCCATTAGCTGCAGGTGTTTTATTTAAACAAGGCATTTTATTAAGTCCGGCAGCAGGAGCAGTGTTAATGAGTGTGAGTACAATTATAGTTGCCATTAATGCAAAAATGTTGAAAGTGAAAAAATAAATTTAGTATCCTTTAAACGGTTTAATGGTTATTTTGCTGTTTTAATATTTAAAAATTAGTTTTTATGATAATTACAATCGGTGTAAAAATATAAATCCATCATGCTCAACCGTATCATTCAATTTTCATTAAATAATCGACTATTCGTTATTTCGGTAGCGACATTAATTTTTATTTATGGGGCAATTACAATGTCAAATTTACCTGTTGATGTATTGCCCGATCTGAACCGCCCGAGAGTTACTATTTTTTTGGAGGCAAATGGAATGGCCCCGGAAGAAATTGAAGCACAGGTGGTGTTGCCGGTGGAAACAGCGTTAAATGGTGCTCCCGGTGTAGAAGTGGTAAGAAGCAGTTCAGCAATCGGCATCGGGATGGTGTTTGTTGAATTTGATTACGATACTGAAGTATATCTCGCAAGACAATTAGTCGCAGAAAAAATTCAAACCGTTGAACTCCCAAATGGAATTACTCCGGTAATGGGACCCATAAGTTCTGTTATGGGACAAATAATGCTGATCGGTATTTCAAGTGATACCACCAGTGCCGCTGATTTAAGAACACTTGCAGATTTTACTGTAAGAAAACGATTGATGAGCATTAAAGGAGTTGCTCAGGTAATTGCAATTGGTGGAGAAAGAAAACAATATCAGGTTTTGGTATCTAGTGAAAAATTAAAACAATTTAATCTTACAGTAGATGATGTGGATGAAGCACTTCAATTAACCAATCAAAATACCTCCGGTGGATTTTTTGATCAGTATGGCTCGGAAGTGTTGATCAGGAATGTAGGCAGAGCAAATACATTAGATGACCTTAAGAATACGGCAATAACAAATCATGATGGTTTACCTGTTTTATTATCACAGGTGGCAGATGTGCAATTTGGTGCCGCAGTTAAAAGAGGTGATGCAAGTATTAATGGAAAACCGGCTGTTATTTTAACCGTTGAGAAACAACCGGGAGCCAGTACGGTGGAACTTACGGATGAGATTATTAAAGTTTTAGAGGAATTACAACCCGCTTTACCAGCCGATGTAAAGTTAAACCCCGATGTATTTCAGCAGAAAAATTTTATTGTAAATTCCATTACCAACGTTGAACACGCTTTAAGAGATGGTGCAATATTGGTTGTGATTATTTTATTTCTTTTTCTTTTAAATATCCGCACCACCCTCATTACCTTAACTGCTATACCACTCTCCATTGTAATTACAGCAATTGTATTTAAATTGTTTGGTGTAACTATAAATACCTTAACCTTAGGCGGCATTGCAATTGCCATAGGCGAACTTGTTGATGATGCAGTTGTGGACGTTGAAAATGTATTTCGCCGGTTGCGTGAAAATAGAAATAGTGAAAATCCACGTCCTGCAATTCAAGTAATATACGAAGCCAGCAGCGAAGTGCGGAATTCTATAGTATATTCAACAATTATCGTGGTTTTAGTTTTTATACCATTATTCTATTTGCAGGGAATAGAAGGGAAAATATTTGCTCCTTTGGGTATGGCTTATATTACTTCCATTATTGCTTCCTTGTTGGTTTCGTTAACAGTTACACCTGCTTTATGCAGTTATTTATTAGTGAGAAATAAAAAAAATAGAGAAGAGAAAGAGAGCCCGTTGGTGCGATGGTTAAAAAAACAAGATGTAAAATTATTAAATACCGGATTAAGACATCCTAAAACCATAATAGGATCGGCAATTATTTTAATTATTACATCCATTTATTTGATCACCACCTTCGGGAATGAATTTTTGCCTGCATTTAACGAAGGTTCATTTACAATTAATTTAGCGGCGCCTGCCGGAACTTCGTTGGAGGAAAGCAATAAAATAGGAACACTGGCTGAACAATTAATTATGAAAGTTCCTGAAGTAGAATATGTAAGCCGGCGCACCGGAAGAGCTGAATTGGATGAACACGTTGAACCGGTGAGCAATTCGGAAATTGAGGTGGAATTAAAGAATGATACAGAAAGAAACCGTGATGAAATACTCGCCGATATCAGGAAAAATCTTGAAGTTTTGAAAGGAGTTAATGTAAATATTGGTCAGCCAATCTCGCATCGGCTAGATCATTTATTATCCGGAGTTCAGGCTCAGGTTGCTATAAATGTTTATGGTGACGATCTCACAGAATTGAGAACTCAAAGCAGTGTAATAAAAAGTACAATTGAAAAAATTCCCGGAGTTGTTGATGCACAAATGAGCAAACAGGTTTTAGTACCGCAATTAGAAATTAAAATTGACAGAGCCGCATTGCAGCGTTATGGATTGCAAACCGGAAATGTAACGGAAGACCTCGAAATATTTTATAATGGAAAAATTGAAGGCCAGATCATTGACGGACAAAAAACATTTGATATCATGTTACGAACAAATGATAATGAACGAACCAATATCGAAAATATTGGCAATACCAGGATACACACCAACAACGGCAATGTTATTTTGCTCAATCAAATTGCGACCATTGAATATACCAATACAATTAATTCAATTGCCCATGAAAATACGCAGCGCAAAATGACTGTTTCATGCAACGTGCAAGGCAGAGACCTCGGTAGCACTGTTAAAGATATTGAAGCTACCATCGCAAAAGATGTTAAACTGCCTGAAGGTTATTATGTTGGCTATGGAGGTCAATATGAAAGTCAGAAATCGGCAACCAGATTAATTTTGATATTGAGCATTTTTTCCTTTGCAGGAATTTTTCTTGTATTGTACATGCATTTTAAATCGCCGGTGATTGTCGCCCAAATAATGCTTAACATACCGCTTGCATTAATCGGAAGCGTAATTGCAGTTTTATTAACAGGAGGAACATTTTCAGTTGCCACTATGGTTGGATTTATTACTTTAACAGGTATTGCATCCAGAAATGGAATTATGATGATATCACATTATATCCATCTTGTTCAGCACGAAGGGGAAACCTTCAGCAAACAAATGATCATTCGGGGATCGTTAGAAAGATTAGTTCCTGTTTTGATGACAGCCTTAGTGGCAGCCCTGGCATTAATTCCACTAACATTAGACCCAAATGCATCAGGGAAAGAAATTCTGTATCCGGTTGCAACTGTTATTTTGGGTGGATTAATTTCTTCCACTTTGTTGGATATGATCGTGACACCGGTTGTGTTTTATAAGTTTGGGAAGAAGGCATTGAAAAAATATGTTGAAGCAAAGGCGGCAATTCCTAATATCGCAACAACAACTTAATCTGTATTTAAAACAAATCTTAAATGATCATATACCATGGTTTGTCCGGATGCTATTAAAGGTTTATCCCAAAGAATATCAGTTTGAACGGTAAAAGTAGAGGCAGACAATGCTGACGAAAATTTCCAGATGTTATGGTAAAAAGGAAAATCCCGAAACAGATAATTGCACTATTTTAACAACTAAATTTGAATTGTAATTATATTTATTATTCTACAATCACTTTTTCTGTGTGCGTTTTACCATTGATATCAATAAGCTTCAAAAAATAAATTCCGGATGCTAGTTCATTTACGGGTATCGAAAAAGTGGTTTTACCCCCATTAATTATATTTTTTACTTGTTTATTATGAATATCGTATAAAATGGATGATGATATTTCAATTTTGCTATTTATATGAATAAATGATCCGGTCGGATTGGGAAATATTTTAATATCATTTTCAACAAAAATCTGATCTACAATAACAGGTGTAACATATAAACCCTCTCTGTACATCACAGCATTATTATAATCATCCTGCCATACCACATATACCTTATTTGATGAAACTGCAACATCTGCATTTTCTAATCCATAAAAATCAAGATTCGCTACTGTATCGTAATCAAGCGGGAAGCCGGAACTAATATCATTGGTAAAAGAAATTGGAATCACTGAATTTGCATTAGCTACCTGTTTCCAAACTATTGCTACTGCATTTCCATAACTTGCAATGCGGGGATAGTTTTGAATGGATAATCCTTCAATTTCAGCGGAAACTCGTTTATCCGGTTCATCTGTAAGCTCAGTTAATGAAGAAGTAGAAAAATAAACACGTGAATCTCCTTCTCCCGCACTCATAAAAACAGAATATAAATTGTCGTTAATAATGATACCGTCAGGGCCACTTGCAGGACATGCAAAAACTGTCCAGTCCGTTTGATCAATTTGTAATCCCATATTAAATGTATTGCCGCCATCAGAGGAAATTCCAGCCCAACTATTTCGCAAATTATCTAAATTATCTCTGTATAGGGTTGTAACAAAATTATCGTTTGAAGTAATACCTACAGGACAACAATCACAAACTTCACCACCGGAAAAACCACTCGCCATTACATCCATATTAAAACTGTTGCCATAATCATCAGATTTTGCCACAACATATTCTGCATTTAAAAAATCAGCATCTAATTTCATAAATGCCACTAAAGGATTTCCATCAGCATCAACAGTAACAGAGGGAAATCGCGAAACATTTTCGCCAATCATTCCATCCACAATTACCGGTGCAGAAAATGTTTCGCCACCATCATAGGAAGTAATACAATAAACCGGTGCAGCATCCTCCGGATTTTCCTTAAAAACAACATATATGGTATCACCTTTTGATGTTATATCTGGTCCTGCCCACGAAGCAGTAAATATTGACATTCCCATTGGATCCAGCATTTGGGGAGCTGTGAAATATATACCTACTTTTCTTGAAAGGTGACTATCCTCATCATCTCCCCAAATTACAACAGGATTTTCATCGCTATCTAAAACAATTCTTGGATGATTATAACCTGACAGCCCATCGGTAATCATAATAGGTTCTTCCCAAATGATGCCTGTTTGGGCTGACAATTGCATGGAAATTAAACATAAAATATAGATACAAGACCTCATGACATTTCTTTATTTCATCAAATTTAATACTATTTGGATGAAACTATTTATGAAAATTTAGTTAAGATTGAATATTAATCGGAATATTCAATTTAAAACTGAAATTTCTGCCCATATTATATACACCTGATCTTCCGGTTACATAATTTTCTTCACTGTATTTTAATCTGCTTAAATGACTTTGATATGCAACATCAGCTAAATTATTAACAGTAAGGAAGACGGAAAACAATATTTTGTTTCCCGACAGAATATCAGTTCCGGCACCTGCATTTATCAGCAAATAACCGGGTGTTTTAGTTTCTGTATTGTATGCTGAAAAAATATGGTCCTGAGCAAAATACTTTTCAGCCTGTATTTGAACATAACTATTGCTTAAAAAGGTATTTATCTTTTTAAAATCACCCCGAAGTTCGGAAATTAATTTTGGGGCAGGGGAGAAGGGTAAATATTTTGTTGAATCAGAAGCATTTTTCTGCATGGCATTTACAAAGGAAAAACTATTTTCGAAATGCAACCAATGAAATGGATGTGGATGGATGTCCACGATTATTTCTGCTCCTGCTAAATTCGCTGTGCCTTGCGTATAGGTAAAAACCTCAAAAAATTCTCCTTCAGCATTTATTAGGGAATCAGTTCCGGAAACCGAAGATAATTTTCTCAAATAGATAAAATTATCTAAAGCATTATTAAAAATGTCAGCCTGAAAAGAAATATGTTCTCCATCATAACCATACGAAGCATCTATTTGTAAACTAGTTTCCGGTTCAAGTGCCGTATTGCCAATTTCATATCTGAATGTGCCCTCATGTATACCGTTTGAGCCAAGTTCAGCAATGTTGGGCGAGCGAAATCCTCTTGAAATGTTGAGTTTTCCGTACATGGTTTCATTTATCTGATAAGTAGCACCTATGCTCCCTGAAACAGCGGAAAAATTGCGGTTAAATGCAGTGAAAATTTCCTCTTCACTCTCCTCAGAAATATATTTATCTGCCATTAAGTTTCGAATATCGTACCGCAATCCACCCGAAATGTCAAAATTCTTTATCGTTTTTTTTGTTGTAAAAAAGCCACCAATGTCAAAAAGTGAATAAGCCGGAATTAATACCTCTGCTCCGAGATTCTGGGAGGTTTGTTGCATTCCGTTTATGCCAATGGAGGAGCTCCAATTATTTTTTTCGGGGAATATATAATGAATACCATATTGTAGCGTGTTCAATTTAAAATAAAGTGCGTAATCTTTGGCATCAAAAATATTTTCAAACTCCTTTCTATTATTTTGTTGCCAACCTAATATCAGATCTATATTTCCATTTCCAACAACAAAACTATTATTCCAGGTTAATTTGTAGTGTTTAATGTTTTGATTTGGCAATTGTAATTCGTAACTTTTTAAGGTTTCCTTTTCAGCAATGGAAAATCCTTCTGTGCTATCGTTTACAACAATAGGATAAATAAATAAACCGCTGGCACTGTCGCGTTCCCCTTCTACTAAACCAACTTTTAATTGATATATAGATGCATCAAAATGACTATAACCCCATTTTCTGTTTAAGCCAATGGTCGCATTCGTATTAGTTTCATTAAATCCGCTTCCCAATACATATCCATCATATTTATTTTGATACGCGTGCGCCATTTTTCCACTATATCGCACATCCCAAATAAATCCATTGTTGTTTCCTGCAATATTTCCGGAATATCCAATTAATCCGTTATTAGTCTGATAATTACTCAGAATATTTGCTTTAATCGTTCTATCCGGTAAAGTTGGTGCTCCAATAAAATGAATTACACCCGCCATAGCATCAGAGCCATACATTAAACTGGCAGGACCTTTTAATATCTCAATCCGATTAATGGAATATTCATCAATTTCAATTCCATGTTCATCTCCCCATTGCTGACCTTCCTGTTTAATTCCATTGTTCACAATTACAACCCGGTTGTATCCCAAACCTCTAATCTCCGGTTTGGCAATTGCCGGTCCGGTTGAAATAGAGGAGATACCTGGTTGGGTTCCTAAAGCATCGATAATATTTGTAGCTGTATTTTGTAGTAAAATATTTTTTGTGATTACGGTAATTGGTGTAGGAGTGCGGTTTGATTCTGCCGATCGCGATAATCCTGTAACTACAACCTCCTTGATCTCAGTAAATGTTTCAGTTAAAATGAAATCTTTGACTGATATATTAGCAAGATCTATTGTTTCCACTATGGATTCATATCCTATATAAGTAATTTGAACGGATACTTTTTTAGAGGGGAGATTTTTAATAACATATTTACCATCAATATCAGAGGTCGTTCCGGTTTTGAGGTCGGGAAAATAGATGGATGCTCCCGGTAGAGGAACCTTGTTTTCTGATTGGTAAATAGTGCCGGAAAGGCTGATTTGGGTATAAGATGATGCGATATAACATATAGATATAATGCCAAACGCATAGATAAATTTCTGCATTAGAAAAAATTAAAATTTTAAAAAATAAAGTGAACCGTAACTATGCAGAAACTGGAGAACCCCTCGAATCGGGATTCTGAAAAAATAGGTTAATTGAATATTGACTCTTGAGCGAGGAACTATTTATGATAAAAACGAAAGGTTTTGCAGTATTAAAATAATTCTGCTCTGCTTCACCTGCTGAAAAATTATGATCGCAAATATTACATTTATCTAACGCATGGAAATGTGGGATGTTATTATCATGTTCACTGCAAGTTGCCTCATCTTTATGCCCTAATAAGTGGTAGAAATCACGGCTGACAATTGTTGTAAAAAACAATATCAGCAGGGATATAGCAGCTATCGACTTGTAGATATTGTTTTTGGGCATCAGTGCAAAGTTAATATTCTAAGTTCGGTTAACAAAATTTTTGGATCAAGAGTTCTTCCTCAGGCATGCATTTATTTAACTTTTGACTTTAGGGCACCTTGGCTATTCCTTTTAATTCCGGAAAGTTGGCATATGGATGGAATCCTATATCTTAGGGCAAAATTTTAGCGCATGTCGAAGTCGAACAAATTAACGGTATTCATTCTTGTTGCAATGGCATTAGGTATTTTTATTGGGGCTCTGTTGCATAAGAACGCTACAGGTAAAGAACTCACCTATACTCCAAATAAAGATTTTACCGGAATGGAAACGCTTACTTTGGATTATGGGGAAAATAAATATACATTCAACATTTATACCGTTAAAACAACAGCGGAACAAAAAGTAATTTTGGATAGTCTTGGGCAAAGTGTAATTGTTACACTAACTAATAAAGCCATTACCTTTGTGCCACCAGTAATTTTATCGGGGAAAGAAACGGACCTTGACACGGAGATGAGCGGTACAAAAAATGGAGCAATAGAAATTCATTTGATTAAAAAGATCGCTTCCAATATTTCCATCCTCACAACAATTTTTTTATCTCTTATTAAAATGATCATTGCCCCGCTGGTTCTTTCTACTTTAATTGTAGGTATTGCAAAAACAGGAGATGTAAAAACAATTGGTAGGGTTGGAGGAAAAACCATGTTGTGGTTTATTACTGCAAGTCTTGTTTCTCTAACATTAGGAATGGTATTGGTAAATGCGTTACAACCGGGAGCGCGTATGAATTTGCCTTTACCTGCAGACAATGTTTCTACAGGTGTTGATGGTGGGGCATTATCGCTTGTTACATTTATTACACATGTATTTCCCACCAGTATTTTTAAAGCAATGGCAGAAAATGAAATATTGCAGATTGTTGTATTCAGTTTGTTTTTCGGAGTTGCATGTGCTGCAATTGGCGAAAAAACCAAACCTATTGTAAATGCATTGGATACACTTTCGCATATTATGATAAAAATTACTATTTATGTTATGGGATTTGCACCTTATGCAGTTTTTGCAGCAATGTGTTCCGTAATTACCACTAAGGGATTGGATGTTTTGGTAACATATGCAGTATTTATGGGAGAATTTTATCTCGGTTTATTAATATTGTGGATTGTATTAATTTCCGCAGGATTTGCAGTGCTTCGAAAAAGAGTTTTTACTTTATTGCGACGAATTAAAGAACCTTTTTTATTGGCATTCAGCACTGCTAGCAGCGAAGCAGCATTCCCGAAATTAATTACTGAATTAGAGCGCTTCGGATGCAATAATAAAATAGTGAGTTTTACTTTGCCATTGGGTTATTCCTTCAATCTTGATGGTAGCATGATGTATATGACCTTTGCCAGTATATTTATTGCACAGTGTTATGGCATCGATCTCACCCTTTCTGAAGAAATAACGATGCTGCTTACCCTTATGATCACAAGTAAAGGAATTGCCGCAGTGCCGCGTGCAAGTCTCGTGGTAATTGCGGCAACAATTTCTATGTTCAATATACCACAAGCAGGTTTAATTTTATTATTGGGGATAGATACTTTTCTCGACATGGGACGCAGCGCTACCAATGTAATTGGAAATGCAATTGCAACGGCCGCAGTCAGCAAGTGGGAAAATGCGTTGGAGGATTGATGGGGGCGGCATTGGTGAGTGGTGAGTGGTGAATGGTGAGTAAATCCCGGTT
>CAZXBG010000038.1:0-28936 GCA_964638865.1 uncultured Chitinophagales bacterium
CTTTGCGCCTTTGCGTGACATTATTTTTTTTTCACGCAAAGCCGTAAAGTTTTTATTAAGGAAATAAAAAAATATAGTTAAGAAAGAAACTATGCATCTAAAATGCCAACGCCTGCTCAATATCCCAGATAATATCATCAAAATGTTCCACACCAATACTTATACGCACTAAAGAATCACTAATTCCCAACCTGTTTTTTTCTTCCTGTGAAACATCAGCGTGTGTCATGGATGCAGGATGTTCGGCAAGAGATTCCGTGCTTCCTAAAGAAACTGCTAATTTTATCAGCTTTAAATTATTTAGAAATGTAAAGGCTTCCTTTTCGCCGCCTTTAATTGTAAAACTCATCATTGCACCAAAGGAAGAATATTGTTTTTTCCATATTTCATGTTGCACTGAACCCTCTTCCAACATGCCCAAATAAAATATTTTTTCTACCTTCTCTTGTTTTTGCAACCAGTCGGCAACTTTCATTGCATTGTATTCCTGCATTTGCATGCGGGCTTTTAATGTTTCCAAACTGCGCAATAATAACCACGCCGACCAAGGTCCCATCATATTTCCCATAAAGGTGCGCATTACTTTTATACGTGTAATTAATTCTTTACTTCCTAAAACAGCACCTGCAATTACATCGCTGTGTCCGCCAATATATTTAGTTGCAGAATACACAACCAGATCAGCTCCGTGTTGTAATGGATGACTCCATAATGGTCCCATATAGGTATTATCAACCACCACACCTACCTTTTGCATTTCATTGGAAAATTGTTTTGCAATTTCACCACACATTTCAATATCAATTAATGCATTGGTTGGATTCGCCGGAGTTTCGATATAGATCATTTTAAGATTTTCTACTTTTTCTGTTATGATCAATTCAATAATTTCCTCCTGCGTATGATGCGCATCAAATACAAGTGATTTAATTCCATAAGTAGGTAATACCTGTTTTATAAAATGATCGGTCCCACCATAAATTGGCGAACTGTATAAAATAGTATCTCCGGGTTTTAAAAATTCTAAAAGTACTGTAGAGATCGCACTCATTCCGCTGGAAAAAACGCAGCAGGCTTCAGCTTTATCCCAAAGTGTTAATCTGTTTTCCAGAATTTCAATGTCCGGGTTATTTAATCTTGAATAAATTAATCCTTGTTCTTCACCGGGAAGGGCTTCGCTTAACCCGTAAGCAACTTCAAAAAAACGTTTACCCGCTTCTGCGGTTTTAAAAACAAAGGTAGAAGTTTGAAATATCGGGCATTTAATTGCGCCTTCGCTCAATTCCGGTTTATAACCAAAACTCATCATCAAACTTTCGGGATGCATTTTATGATCTTCCATAATTACAACTTTTTTGTAAAAATAGAATTATTAATAAAAGTATTATGTGATTTAGATCATTGTGAAATCACTGAAGGTTTTGCATTATCAATAATTTGTATAGTTTTTTAGCATAAACTAAAAATAAAGCTCAAAATAAAGCAGATTGTTGAAATAATTGAAGCGTTAAATTGCAGAAATTGCAGATTTTATAATATTATTTATTTTAAAGATTTGGATAAAATCTCAGAACAAGGTTCAAAAATTAAAAAAATATCTGTTTAACTAAAGTATACTTTCATTTCTTCCTTAAACCATATTAATGCCAAAAAAAACCGCAACATTTGGTGCAGCACACAAATTAATAAATGATTTTTTCTGTCAGTGATCTGTCTTGAGTAGTTACTCTTATAAAATATATTCCAGGTGAAGGCAATTGAATTAATTGATACGTGTTTTTCTCTGATGCAATTATCTCCATTTGTTGAACAATATTTCCTTCTCTGTTTATAATTTGAATTACCGATTTAATTCCAATTGCAGAATTAAACGCTATCTGCACTGACCCATTTTCCGTTGGATTTGGAAATACATGTAATGCCGGAGATAATAAATTTTCAACAATAATAATTTCAGAATAAGCTGATTTACCATCAGCATCTTCTTGCAACAATCTATAATAATTATTTCCAAATTTCGGGTTGGTATGTGTAAAGGAATAATTAATTATTTCGCTGGAATAACCATTGGCTTGCAATTTACCTATGGTTTTAAAATCCTTCCCATTGCCGGAATGTTCAATATAAAACAACGCTGCATTTATTTCTGTTTCTGTACTCCAACTTAAAACATTTATCTCTTCTATTGCCACTCCTTGGAAATTAATTAAGGTTACAGGCAAAATTAAAGGCTCACAAGAAATTGTAGCTGTTCCACCGAACGAAAAGGTAAATCCCTCGTTGGTAGCTAAATAATTATCAATACATAAATAATAAACTTCTCCTGCTAAAACATCCAGAAACTTTACAAATTTATCTCCGCCAACTCCCTCAGTTAGATCAAGTGCTGTCATATTTAATCCGGTATTTCCATTTGAGGCAGAGAATGAACAACGCAATGGCGGCGTTGAGGGTGGACAAGTGGGACCCGGACCCCAAACGGCAAAATCGTAATCATCGGAATTAACATCAGGATCTATCGTAAAAGTTAATGTTCCGCCTGTTGAGATAATAAAATAATACCATGCGCTTTGATGTTCTCCTTCTGATAAACAGCCTTTATTTGCGGCAGTCAGGTCATTAATATCACCATCGCCGGCATTGTTGTCGTCGAAAGCGGTTGTGGTGCAGATTTGAGTTGCGGTAATACAATCAGCATTTTCAACCACGAGAGGCGGATCCCAGGCACAAATCTGAAAGGTTCCCGTTGCACCTCCACCATAACGCCAAATGCGCAACCAAACTGTTGCGCCCGGTGTTAATCCGGTAACATTTAATATCGGCATCAATCCTGGGCCGCCATCATCATCGCAAACAAGAAGATTTAAAGAAGTGCAAATTCCATCATATAAAGCCATTGCACAATCGGAAAGTGTTCCGGAAGCGGTTTCAATATTTATAGTACCGGAGGCCGGAACGGTAAGTGTATACCAAACATCCTTATTGGTGTAACTTCCACAGCCGGGTGCCGGAACTCCGGCGGTGCTTGTAGCTCCTACAGTTGAACCTGTTTGGTAGATACAAACGGTATCAATATTTAATGCAGTAGCACCACAGGGGTCATCTGATTGCGCTTTTAGGCTCAAACAACTGAATAAAACACCAACTGCTAAAAGTTTGATCTTCATTGATTAATGGTACTTATGATTTCCTGTTTTGTAAACATTAAACGTTTAAATCCGTGATTCTCCATTTTTTGCAGGAAAATGTCCTCTGTTATATCCACATCTGTAAGCATAATAAATTTTGAGCTAAGCTGCTCAAATTCAGCACTTTGGTCAAAAATTTCATATATTGTTTTCGATAATTTCTTAATTACCTCTTCCTCCATATCATCAGGTATTGTCAATGTATATTTATACTCCTGCGAAAAAAGTAAAGCACTTGCCAATACCAATAAAAAAGTAAAAATAATTTTCATCCGCTGCCTTTTGGTTGCTTAAAAAAGATTCGGTTCAAGTCATAACACAATATAACCAAGCCTGAGGAGAGCGGCTTTCAGAGTAAAGATAGAAAAATTGGTGAAATAGTTGCTATTGGGAAGTAATATTTCCATGCACACTCACTCTTTTCCAATTTTCCGGAATATCACATTGGATCTTACTTTTAGTTCCGGATATTTCCATTTTCAGATTTTCATTCTGAAGATTTACTGTACCATCGGTATGACCTTTATCTTGGGTTGATACGGCCTTTGTTATTTTCCATTGTCCTGCATCTGAACAAAACGATTTAATTACGGTATTACAAACATCATCCGCTTTTCCCATCGCAACGAACATATTTTTATATTCCGTTTTCCATTCCGGCAAATAGGGAACACCGTAATATTTATTTTTTTTGTCGGGGCACGGCTCTGTTCCGCAGCAGGGCTCATTGCACAAAGCACCGATAGAATCATTTACATGTATCCAAATATGTTCTCCACTTTTTAAAGGATAATTAAATGTGGTAAAAAAAGCATCAATAAATTCGGAATTTATATGATCGTTGTGATAATGTGGAACAACAAATTGTAAAATAACACTGTCTTTATGCAATTTAAATACTTGTGTTATGATGGAATCTATCGGCTTAACATCTGCCGCAGCCGGTCCTGTTCCGGAAAATTCCATCCCCAAATAATAATTATTATCATTACAAACATCTTCACAAGGTTGATTAAAATCGCCATACCCTGAACCAAAGATCCACACACTATCTCCGGTTCCTTTTATTACAAAAATATTGGATGTTGTCCAGGGTTTACCCTTTGCATAAATCATACTGTGCATTACGTACAGTTGATCGGGAATCATCTGCTCCAAGCCATCTACAAAAACTTCTTTCGGCCCTTTATTTTTATTGCAGGAAATAAATAAAAGAGAAACAACAATTAAAAATAAACGCATATTGTTTTGCAGGAATTTATTAATTTATTCAGAAAAAGCTGTTAATATCATTTTAGAATTTATTTTTTCTTTATCGTCGTAAGATTCCATTTTTACTGTACCTACATTTTTTGCCATCCACATAACAGAATGTGATTTACTGAAAAACATTTTTGATTTCACTTCCGTATCAGATGAATATTTCATGCAGTTGTAAGTGCCTGCTGGAGTAGTAATATTTTCGTACCCTTCAATTTTTCTGTTTATAGTTTTTATGGTCGTCGACATAATTACAATTCCATTCATTTTCATAGACATTGTGCTTTCCGCATCTGCCAAAGTTTGGCCGGCAACCGGGTTTGAGGGAAATTCCATAATAGAATTCGAAACTTCTATTTCTACGCCTTCCATTGCAGGCATTTGGCCAGTTCCGAACATATTGCTCATGTCCATATAATAAGTTTCCCCATCGCATTTCATGATCACATCGCCATTCGACATAGATTTTCCTGTATTATCAATTACTTCAATATTGATAGTTGCCTCCAACCCGCCTGAAATATCTTTCAATCCGGTAAGCTGACTTTTACTTACGGAGGCGATTTTGTCCTTTGCATCATATGTTGTGAGTTCCCATTTTGTACCTATTTTATTAGGAAAAAAGGATTCGCAGGTATTTCCTGACCTAAACGCAGTGAGTAGAACTATACTTATTAGCAAATATGCCGCGGTTGACTTTTTCATACATCAAATTTTCGTCAAATTTAAGAAAGGGCTTCCTTATAAAAAAGGACTTTATGTATGTTTTCTAAAAGTGATTTAGCATGGCTCATACTATGTACATTTTCAAAAACCAGCATCAAATGTTTATCTGTTTGTTTTATGGTTCCAGTTGTTTTTCTCTCTGCAATAAACTGCATTAAGGTTGTAAAAAATTTACTATCGTAAAAAACACTTTGATTATTCTCTACAAAAAGACAACGCAATTTTCTGTTTTTGAATAATATGCGTTCAAAACCAAGATCTTTTGCAAGCCATCGCAATCTTATTCCGTTAAATAATTCCTCTACTTGTCGAGGTGTTTTTCCAAACCTGTCGTTTAATTCTGTTTTGAATAAAGTTAGTTGTTCTTCATTCGCAACATTGTCCAATCTTGTATAAATACTTAATCTTTCATTAATATTAATAATATATTCATCCGGTATCAACATTTCCAGATCGGTATCAATTTGCACATCACTAACAAATTCCTGTTTTTCTTCAATTTGTTCAGCGAAAAGTGTTTTATATTCCGTGTGTTTTAATTCGCGAATCGCTTCATTTAAAATTTTATGATATGCATCGTATCCTATTTCTGAAATAAATCCACTTTGTTCTCCTCCCAATAAATTTCCTGCGCCGCGAATATCCATGTCGCGCATGCTTATTTGAAAACCGCTACCAAGATCAGCATATTGTTCTATGGTGCGCAATCGTTTTCTGCTTTCATCAGGCAATCCAAATAAAGGTGGAGATAATAAATAACAATATGCCTTTTTATTACTTCTGCCAACTCTTCCACGCAACTGGTGTAGATCGCTCAATCCGAAAAAATGTGCATTATTAATTATAATGGTATTAGCATTGGGGATGTCGAGACCGCTCTCCACAATATTGGTACACACCAGCACATCGTATTCTCTGTCTACAAATTTCAACATGTGATCCTCCAATTCATCTCCGTCCATTTGTCCATGTGCCACACCAATATTTACATCGGGACAAACCTTTTTAATCAATGCTGCCGTTTCTTCAATATCTTTTACGCGATTGTGCACAAAATACACTTGTCCTCCACGATAAATTTCAAAATACACTGCATCGCGGATAAAATTGATATCGAATGTTTTTAATTCGGTGGTAATGGGCTGTCTGTTGGGTGGTGGTGTATTAATTATGGATAAGTCTCTTGCACCCATTAACGAAAATTGCAACGTTCTCGGAATTGGAGTAGCAGTTAATGTTAATGCATCAACATTCTCTTTTAATTCTTTTAATTTTTCTTTAGAGGAAACACCAAATTTTTGTTCTTCATCAATAATTAATAATCCGAGGTCTTTATATTTTACATTTTTGCTTATGATAGCATGTGTTCCGATAATAATATCCACTTTACCTGCAGCAAGTTTTTCTAACGTTTCTTTTTTTTCTTTTGCTGATTTGAATCTGTTTAAATAATCTACCGTAACCGGAAAATCTTTTAACCTTTCTGCAAAAGTTTTTTGATGTTGCATAGCGAGGATGGTGGTGGGCACCAAAACGGCAACTTGTTTTCCATCGGTAACCGCTTTAAATGCTGCGCGAATGGCGATCTCCGTTTTTCCGAAACCCACGTCACCACACACTAAGCGGTCCATAGGGAAATTTCTTTCCATATCCTTTTTTACATCTGCTGTTGCGGTAACCTGATCGGGTGTGTCCTCATAAATAAAACTCGCTTCCAATTCATTTTGCAAGTAGGTATCAGGATGAAATGCAAATCCTTTACTCGCTTTTCTTTTTGCATATAACTGAATAAGATCTTTTGCAATATCTTTTACCTTGGCCTTGGTTTTTCTTTTTAATTGTTCCCATGCATCAGAACCCAATTTATTTAATTTGGGAGGAGTTCCATCCTTGCCTGCATATTTAGTGATCTTATGCAAGGAATTAATATTTACATAAAGGAGATCCTTATCGCGATAGATCAAACGAACAGCTTCCTGAACTTGTCCGGCAATTTCAATCTTTTCCAAACCGGAATATACACCAACACCGTGATCAATATGCGTTACGTAATCACCTGCTTGTAATTCTGATAATGTTTTTAATGTTATCGCATCGTTTTTTGTATATCCACTTTTTAATGTGTATTTGTGATAGCGTTCAAATATCTGATGGTCGGTATAACAAACTATTTTCAGATCATTATCTATAAATCCCGATGCGAGGGGAAGTGCAAATGCATCATATTTAATATTTGCGTTAAGGTCGGTAAATATTTCATGAAAGCGCTCCACCTGTTTGGTGTTGCTCATACAAATAAATATTTTATAACCGGCCTTTTGATTTTGTTTCAGGTTTTCTATCAACAAATTAAAATTGCGGCTGAACAATGGTTGGGGAGATGTATTAAAATGTATTTCCTCAGCGTGTTCAAAATGTTTTTGTAATCCGAATTCCAAAACCGGAAATGTTAATAACTGCGGTAATAATTCAGTTGATTGCACCAACATTTCTTCCGGAACATGTTCTCTAAAAGGATGGTCATCGTCTAAATGTGATTTTCCAACTCCGCGCGATTTTTTCATCGCTTCACCCGAAACAACTTTAAACCAGTCGATCGCCTTTTCGTAGCACTGATTAATTACTTCAAAACTGTATTTTGCATCCTTAAACCAGACAACGGTATTTGCAGGCAAACAATTAAATAAACCTGTTTTCTGATCCTCACCAAATTGTGATTGTATATTCGGAATAATGGTAACCTGCGATATAGCCTTTTGCGATAATTGTGTTGCCGGTTCAAATACCCTGATACTTTCTACTTCATTGTCGTACAATTCAACCCGGTAAGGCAATTCATTTCCGAAAGAAAAAATATCAATAATTCCGCCCCGAACAGAAAATTGTCCGGGTTCATATACAAAATCTGTTCTTACAAACCCATTTTCCATCAACAGATCCACAATAAAATGCGAATCGAGTTTTTCGCCTTTTTTTAATAGGATAATATTCTTATTCAGCACTTCCGGCATTACAAATTTTTCGGCAAGTGCTTCCGGATAAGTGATGATCAATTCGCCCTTCGTGGTAGAATGCGTTATTTTATTGATCGCTTCTGTGCGCTGTAAAATATGATTGGTGTTTACCTCAATAAATTCGCCAGGTTTTTTAAAGGAGTCGGGGATAAATAAGATATCTTTTTTCTCCAACAGATTTTGCAAATCGTTCAGAAAGTACGCGGCCTCTTCTCTGTCATTTAATATAAAAAGATGATTGGTATTGCTGTTTTTATATACTCCGCAGGCAATAAAGGAGAGTGCCGAGCCCACGATTCCCTTCAGATAGATGTTTTTGGCTTCTTTAATATCTATCCGTTCAATAATTTCTTTCACCCGTACATCCTCTCCTGCATATTGGGAGAGAAACTGATTTACATCCATTAAACAGTTGCAAAGTTAAACCGATTACCCGAAATATTAGTCATTGTGGTTCACCTTTTTTACCAAACAAAAGTTGCAATCCGGTAAATAGATAATGCCTCTCCCTTATCCTTAATTTGAATTTAATTTTGTTTAAAGTCAACTTTTTCAAACACCTTTGTGTTCTGTATCTAAAAATTACATGTCTATTCTACCTTGGCAAACAGCCAGACTTCTACATACCATAGATGAATCGCCGTTTGTACGTCGGTTCTTTTTTGAAGCAACCGAAACGGATACTTTCGATTTTATTCCCGGTCAGTTTGTTACGCTTGATCTTCCCATTTCTGATCGGCCAAGTAAACGACTGCGCAGTTATACCATTGCCAGCGCACCCGATAAATCCAATAAATTCGAACTCATAATTGTTTTATTGGAACCCGGCAGCGGATCTCATTATTTATTTGAGAACGCTCATCCCGGCCTTGAAATTAAGTTTCGGGGCCCTTTGGGACATTTTGTTTTGCCGGAAAAAATTGAAAGAGATATCTGTTTTATATGCACAGGAACCGGAATCGCACCTTTTCGTTCTCAATTGCTCCATTTACACAAACACAAAATTCCAACAAAACAGATTCACCTCGTTTATGGCTCAAGGTTAACTTCCGATCTTTTATACTATGAGGAAATGAAAAAACTGGAAACGGAATTTCCGGAATTTCAATTTCATACCACGCTATCTCGTGAAACTTCTGAAAACTGGCCGGGATCAATAGGATATGTGCATCCTTTATATGAGAAAATTTGCGAATATGGCAAAAGGGATATGGATTTTTACCTATGTGGATGGAGAATGATGATAGATGAAGCTAAGGTTCGAATCAAAGAAATGGGTTATGATCAGGAAAGAATTAAACTTGAGATCTACGGCTAAAATTGAATAGTTCCTGTTCTTTGTATTTTTGCATTCTTTTGAAAATGGACAGCCACAGAACATTTATTGATGACAAAGCAGGATTAAAAACGCTGCAATCCATTCAACACGCCGGAGCCTTTAACAGATGGATGTACAATCAGATAAAACCTTTTTGTAAGGGAAAAATTCTCGAAATAGGAAGTGGTATTGGAAACATCTCCCAATTTCTCGTCCATGATGGATTTACTACAACGCTCAGCGACTACAATCAAAGTTATTGCGATATTCTGACAGAAAAATATGGCTCTGAAAAATTTGTAACCGAAATTATTCGCCTCGATATACTTGATCCCAATTTTGAAAAACAATTCGAAAGTTTTTCCGGATCTTTCGATTGTATTATTGGATTAAATGTTATTGAACATGTGGATGACGATATAACTGCCCTTGAAAATTGCAAGAAATTATTGGCGCCCGGTGGAACACTTATCATGTTGGTTCCGGCCTATATGTGGTTATATAACAGCATAGATATTTCGCTGGGACATTTTAGGCGTTATAACAAAAAAAGTATTCGCACTTTATTCAGCAAAAGCGGATTGCGATCCATTAAAATGAATTATTTCAATTCTCCGGCTATTTTCGGCTGGTTTATTTCAGGAAGAGTGTTGAAGAATACTACTATTAAAGAAGGTCAAATGAAATTCTATAATTTTCTCGTTCCATTATTTAAGTTAGCGGATATGTGCACTTTCAACCGATTTGGCATTTCCCTTATTGTTGTCGGAGAAAAAACATCATCCTGATTATACCGTTTAAATAATACTGCTTAATTTAACCCCTCTAATCTAAGCAGACCTATGTGGGCATTACTTCCGCTTATTTCCATTTTACTTACTGTAGCTCTCTTAGAAAAAAAATGCACCTATTTTTTTCGCAACATCCGATTGGCTGTAATTGTCACATTAATTTTTCATGCTGCTTTTGTTTTTTTAAGTACAGAAATATTAAGCCTTTTTAACTTAATAAATGCAGTCAGTATTAAATTACTTTGGACATTTTTAGTGTTATCACTTTCCATTTATGCCCTTAAAAACAGAACTTCACTTACTGCCAGAAAGGAATTAAATATTAAAAAATATTTTGAAGAAAACAAACTGCTCACCGGAGCAACAGTATTCATCGTTTTTATAAGTCTTATAACCTGTTTATTTGCCTATCCGAATACGTGGGACAGTATGACCTATCATCTTCCGCGGGTGATGCATTGGATACAAAACGGCAATGTTGATCATTATCCCACCCACAACGACAGGCAGCTTGGATTATCTCCTTTAGGTGAATATTGTGATCTTCATTTAAAATTATTATCCTCTTACGATCCCCTCGTAAATCTTGTCCAATGGTTTTCCATGCTGGGTTCTGTTATCACAAGTTCACTGATAACAAAAGAGTGCGGCGGCAAAAAAAGAATGCAGATAATAGCAGCATTTTTTACCGCTGCAATTCCAATGGGCATTTTGCAAAGTAATAGCACACAAAACGATTATGTAGTAGGATTTTTTATTGTTTGCAGTATATTATTTTTATTTAAAAGTATAAAAAGCAATTTCGCAATAAGTGATACATTGTTATTTATTATTTGTTGTTGCCTGGCTGTAACGGCCAAAGGAACTGCGTTTGTTTTATTACTTCCTGTTGTAATAATATGGATAATATTATCCTTAATTAAACTCAAATTTAAGATTTTAAAACCGGCAATAGGTGGCATATTACTCGTAGCAATTTTTTGTTTACCTCAATTTATACGCAATGCCAAAACATTTGATCGACCTCTGGGTGAAGATTATAAACTTGCAAGTGAAATTTATGGAATAGCTCCAACACTTTCGAACATGAGTAAAAATGCAGCCATTCATTTAAAAACTCCTTTTCCACAATTAAACAAGGGAATAGAAAATGCCGTTATTGCCTTTAATGAGTTTATAGACATAAATGTTCAATCCAAAAAATACAACTGGCGTTTTACACCCCCTTTTGAAGTTGCATATCTCTCCACTCAAGAAGATTCGGCAGGAAATTTTTTACATGTAATACTATTTTTAATATGTTTTGTTATCATTCTTTTTAACAAAAAACTGCGAAAAAATACACAGATTATTCTGCTGGTTGTAATTGGCATACTCATGTTTATTACTTTCAGCACCCTTCTTAAATGGCAAATATGGAATTGCCGGCTCATGTTGCCTATATTTTTGGTGATAACTCCATTTTTAGCATATATGGTGCAAAATATCTCTTCTAAACTGCTATTTTATTGTATTATGTTTTTGTTTTTTTGTTCCTCCTGTTTATTTCTTTTTGTAAATCAATCGCGTTTGTGGTTTGGGCCGGAAAGTATTTTCACGGCATCGGCAACAGATCAATATTTTAATAATAATGATAAATTAAAACTTCCATTTGTAGAAATTACAGAAATGATTCAAAATAGTGATTCGAAAAACATTGGTTTTGTAACCAGTGGTGATGCCTGGCAATATCCATTTTGGCTGCTATTGCAACAGATGGAGGATCTGAAGATCCAACAGATCATGGTTAAAAATGCAAGTGCAAAAATAGAGTCTTCTTATTCTTACAGAACTTATATACCTGATGTAATTATTTCCAATACAATTAACAGCGTGGATACTGTTACATTGCCTTATAAAGACAATGTATTCATACTTATTTATAAAAATGAAAATTGGTCGTTGTATAAAAACGCTGCGTCACCGGAATAGATCCTCCAATATTTGAATAGATCTTATTTCTCCAAATTCAGGTAGGTGCAAACGATAATAATCAAGGAGATAAGCCAGTAATTTTTTTCTGTCCACAGCAGAAATTGATATTTGATCATAATTCTTTAGTTCGGGATTGATAATTTTTCTCAATACTTCAGACAATTGTTCAGAAATATAATTGGAATATGCCGGAATATTATCTGTAAACAAACCTTCCCTCAGGTCAAAATATTTTCTATCTGAAACGGAAGGATAAAATCCAAGATACTTCGACAACGCCAATAAAAACCAAATGTGATGATTTGCAAGGTGTTTATCTGTTTCATCGAGTTCCACAAAAATTTCAAACAAAAAATGAAATAATTCGGGATAGGCTTCGTGTTCTTTAATTGTTTTATTTATTACTTCAATATAGAAAAGTAAAAGAGAACTTTTTACAATATGAAAAGGTAATTCTTTATAGGCATAAAAGTAATTCGCATCATTAATGCGCATAATGTTTCCTGTCTCTTTGTAATACACCACAAGATCCAATAAATTTCCATGCTGATAATACACAGCCTTTGATTTTGATTTCGAGGAGCGTGCTCCATTAATAATATAGGTCTGTATCCCGAATATCTCCGTAAATATTTTTACAATAATACTCGTCTCCGCATATTTTGTGGTTCTGAAAACAATTCCGCGGGTTTTGTGCAACATAATGTAAAGTTAAAGGAAAGGGACTCAAGAAACAGGAAACAAACGGTGGGATCTGATAAAATTTTGAATAGAAATTGTTTTAACTTAGGCAATAATACCTAAGAAATAGAAAAACATATTGTGGTGTAAAAAAAGAGGCTGCGGATGACGCGGATTTGGCGGATAAATAGGATTTTTATGTGCTGGATTAATAAGTTCCCACGAAAATTTAGCACTCACAATTTAAGCCTCGCGAAAAAAGGAACGCGTTTTCTCATGGTCAGATTTTCATCAATTCACCATCAATATCTTCGCAACAAAAGTTTGAGAGCCATCTTCATTGGAGGAATACACTAAATAAACTCCGGTTTGTGCTCTGTTGCCGCCGTAACTTTTTCCATCCCAAATTGCTTGTCCGCCGAGAGCAGTGGTTTCGTATATCATTCTGCCCGCAACATCGGTTATTTTTATTTCGGCATTTTCGGTTAATCCGTTTATGGCAATTAATCCGGTGTATTCCGGGCGAACTGGATTTGGAAATACAGAAACTTTGTCAATTTCTTCCACTCCATCGGTAGCAGTATATCTGTAAGAAATAATTCCATTTGCAGTTCCGAAATAAACATCACCATTAACATCATCTATTTCAATATTAATTATACTATTTGAAATTAATGGTGAATTATCGGTATTAAAATATAATAACTGTTCTGTTCCGTCGGCACTTATTAAAAATGCGCCACTGTTTGTTCCTACCCATTTTCTGTTTGCACCGTCAACAGCTATGGTATTTACGATATCGTTTCGCAATAACTGTTCATAAAATCCCCCCAAACTAACCAACGGTTGTGTTGCATCACCAGCCGTGCTACCGGAAAAAACTTCTGATGGATTATAAAAGATCGTAATCCCTTCGGCAGTTCCAACCCACACTTCTCCTTGTTTGTCAACAGCAAGACAATTTATATAATTAGTATGCAAATTCCCATTTCCCGCACCCGAACCCAATACTTTTATAAGATCATCACTGTCGTCGTCGAGTGTGAGATTTTCATTATAAACTAAAATTCCATTCCCACGCGGTAATTGCACCCACTTGGTATTAAATTCATCAATCTGAATTTGTGCTACCTGATTGCCGATATCAACCGGCATGCCGGGATTAATATATTTCCATGTACCATCCGTTCTTTTTACAACCAAAGGATTTACTGCACCAAAATTGGAGATCCATAAATTACCTGTGGCATCTAAAGCTAAACCCGCCACGCGATAATTAGTTGGATCGCCGGGCGTTCCGAAAAGATATCCCTGTTTAAATATATTTATGGAATTTGTTTCTTTATTATATTCCAATAATCCACCCCCATAGGAACCAAAATAAACAATGCCTTTAAATGGATCAGGTTCTACTGTAATAAAATCGAGTGTAGTATCCAATGCACCAAAATTGAATTTATTTATAGCAGCCCAATTTCCAAATTGGTCATACTGAAAAAATCCATCCCGATTATATAAATAGATCCATGTTGCATCCGTTTCTCCGGGAGCCACATATAAGGTACCGTTAAAACTCGCCATGTCCTGAACTTTGCTTGAAGCAGGACCATTCGGTTCGTAATAAGAATAATTATTATCCTTAAATTTAACAAGTCCCCGATAACTGTCGGCAATCCAAAGTACTCCTTCTGCATCGAGATCAGCCTGCAAAGTATAAGATAATTGTGTGGACGATTTAATCTCTGTTACAGCTCCGTCAGCATCAATCATCAAAACCCTGCAACTATCAGCCGGCTCATCAATTTCTGAAATCTGTGTAATTAACAATTTATCCGTTGTGCTTTTTAATTGTTTTGTTATCCAGTCCGCATCTAAAAAGAACTGCTCCCAAACAATGCCGTCATATTTGTAAATGGTATCTGCAACCATAACATATAATACTTCCTGAAAATTTGTGATAAATTTCACATCACCTTTAGGAAGACCAGCAACACCGCTTAAATTATCCCATTTTGAAAAATCCTGCAAATTTGGTTCATCAAGATCGCCGCGAAATAAACCGGATACAGAAGCAGCATAAATAAAATTGTTAAATACTGTTGTTTGGTTTACTTTCATATTAGCGCCGACAGTATCTGTAAAAAAATAAGTAGCCGGACTTTCGCGTTTTTCCAGATCAAAAAGCACTAAACCAAACCCACAGCTCAATATTGCGGTATCACCGATAAAATAGGAATGATAGATATTTTTATCACCATTAATATTACCTGTTTTGATAAAGGGGAAATTATAGATCTCATTCCCGAATAAAAAATCGATATTGCTATTTGTATAAACGATCACGAGTGTTTCGCTAATCTTATCATAGTGAATTCCGCGTACTCCAACATCAGAAAACCCGGCGGCTGTACTCAGACGCTCATAACTGTTGTCGGTTTTATTGTAGCTGAACACAGAAATAGCATTGGCGCTATATACCTTTTCATCCGCATCCAAAACGGAACTAACACCATTATATGGCAGATGTGATTTCCACTGGCCAATGGGCACATTTTGACTGAATGAGGAATTTATACCAATAAACGCAGAGAGAACAAGAAAAATTGACTTCATAATACAACATTTATTGGTTTGCGAAGCGGCGGCAATATATTTGAAATAGTTCACGTTAGCTAAAAATATTTTTTAAAATAAAAGATATGGATATACGATTCAACGATCTATTTTGCAATAATTTTGTTGAAGCAGTGTTTTATAGGCATTACTTATCAAGTTAACTATTCAATAAAAACCCTTTTCACCAGTTGCTCCTCTGCATTATTTAATTTCACAACATAAACTCCTTTTGAATAAATACCCATATCAATAATTGTCAAGTTAGTGGTGATTCTTTTGCTGACTAACTGATTTGCATTTAAATCAAAAATATTTAGTAAAATATTGGGTTCATTTGTTTTGATATTAATTGTCTTGCCAAAACTAAAAATGTCTGCCAGTAATAAATTTGTATTCAAAATGTTAACACCTGTCGTGTCACCGATGATGTTTCCGGCAATAATGCCCACGTCACACTTATTTTCATAGGCATAATCATGAATAATTAGGCGCTTTGTCGAATCTGTTGTTGTACACCTAATCCAACCATAATGGATGCAGTCATCATTGCTTAAGAAGCGCACTCCAATTAAGCTGCTGTCCTTTTTATGAGCCCAGTTCCCGAATTGGTATACCCACCCGCCGCCACTGCCATAAAACCCAGAACCCATTACCTGAAATCCCCAATATTGAAAACTTAAATCTTCATTAATTGCCTCTCCTAAATTTAATGCATATGGAAAATAAGTTGTCCCATATCCAGCACCATGTGTCACCATTTCGCCGGCAATTTCATTTTCGATAATTTCCGGACCCGCCCAAATACGATGGCCAAATAACAGAAAGGTAAAATAAGTTGTTGCATAAGCATAACTGCCTGATGTTTTCAAAAAAGCAAAATCAAATGTTCCATTATTGTCCATGTCAATTCCGGCAGTTTGTCCGTCAAACTGAATAGAAATATCAGAATCAATATCTGTATAGATTGCCTGCGCATCTGAATTATTTTGCAACAGTAAAAATACTCCGGCCATGCCGGAGTATTTTTGTATTGTGAATTTTTTAATATTCATCATTCAATTTTTATGCGTTTTTTAATGATTGAAAATGAATGTTCTTTATTTGTAATTGCAATCATATAAATTCCGGATGGGAGTTGCGATATATCTATATCTTCATTTTGTGCTACAACGGAATTTGAAATGGATTTGCCGTTCAAATCTAAAATTTCGATATGGAATTCATTTATAATGATTTCCGGCAAATCACATTCGAGTCGAAAGGATTTAGCCGAAGGATTTGGAAAAAGCGTCAATTGATTATCATTTAAGGTAACACCTTCTTTTGAAGTGCTATATATCGGTACGGAAAAATATCCATAGGAATTTGCTGGAACGGTTACACATATTGCTCCACCTGTAAGGCCGTAACATTCAGGATCATTTAAGGTTGGCCCCGTTATACCTTGAATTTCAAATGGATGAAAAAATCCGATATCATTATAACAAGTGTTAATGGTGTAAAGACTACTTTTACCTGAATTGGAATAAGGTCTTACTGCGTCAATATTGGAGATGTTTGCGGCACCATAACCAATAATTGTTGCACCCGGAAATAAATCAATAAGATGACCTAAATTCAAAACATAACTTTGTGTTTCGTCTTTCATGTTGGAATAATAGATGTGAAGGGTGTTGTCGCTCTCATCAAAAAAAACTGTTGGCTGAATGTTTGGGTTGTGTGCATCCATGGAAAAAGTAGAAGGCATGTATTTTAAATTTTGGCTGCTGATCTCACTTAACAACTGAAAAGTATAATACAGGGTTCTTCTAAGCCAAATATTCGGTCCGGTTAGTGGCAGAGGGTCGGGATCCCCGTTCTCGTCGAGATGATAGGTGCGGTCGCCTTTATCGGCATGGTAAAGCATTGCAGAAGGTGCTCCGCCACCCCAAGCGTGAAAGGTAGAATAGGTATGAAAATTTTGTCTGAAAGCAGGATCATAATTTGTTTTCAGGTCTTTTAAAAACCATTCATGAATTAATAATCCGTGTGGAAAGCTGTTGCAATAAGAACTGAATAATAGTTGATCGAAATCGGAGACATCAGGGCCATCTTTTTTGTCTTTCAAATTCCATTCTGTTGTCCACAACTCTTTTTTATATGGTTTATTTTTCCAAAAAAATTTCAAATCAATATTTTGCTGGTTATAGGATTCCATGTATCTGGATTTAATAAATTGTTTAAAGTTACCAAATTGATTTGGAGTTGAAGTCCCTAATATGCCTTCAAAAGGTTTGCGCAATCGCTCGTCGTAATCACCATATTGCCATAAACTAACACTGGGTGGAAATTCGCATGGCTCATGATTGTAATAGGGAAATCCTGAATTAGGATAATAATCTGTTGCAAAATTATCAAGTGCTATATTTTCCCAATTATTTCCGGGATTATAATAAGGATGAAGAATTACCGCATCAAAAAGGTAAATAGTTTCACCGCCGATAGTGAGATGATCGGTATAATGTGTTGCAAGGGCCTGGTTCCAATTAGTTGAATAAGCAAAGCCGGTTTTTAATGCGTAATATATTGGTGGAGTAGCATCCGGCTGATCTTCCAGATTAGCTGCGGGTATACCAACTTTACATTCAAAACCGGGTGTGTTTTTAAATACATCAATATAGTTGTGGTCTTCTTGCATTGTTGCATTAAATACATAGGAATAAAATTCATCCACCCATTCCGTATAATAATCAGAATAATCCTCCGCTATTCCATCGCCATGTCCATTAATATATTTCCAATAGTCGTCAAAAATGTCGAAACCCATAATCTCATGCGCCCAATTCAAATTTGTTTCATTGCCCATTTCAACACCTACAACATTAACTCCGGCATCGCGTAGATATTCTACAATTCTCAAACATTGACTTGCCGATTCACTCACCACATTCAAGTCAACAAGCACATCAACGGTATATTCCTGATGAAATTGAATATATTCGATTAGGTCAATAAACTGGTCTATATAAAGTTGTGGTTGGCTTGCCGGAATTTCATCCTGTTCAGCCCATCTTTTGTAAAGGTTTTGAAAATCAGTTTGATATTGGTTAAAATCCATCCATTTAAAACATTCATCACAGGTATATTGAATAACATCATCAGGATCCTCTAAATCTTCCTTGATATTCTCAATTGTTATATCATCAACCTCATCAGTCAACTTATTACCATTAGTTACATCATAAAAACGAATAATTTCATCAATCTCATATCCATAACCGGTGGAGAATATATCATCTTCATTATCCGAGTCATAAGGAAGCAAATGCATCCACCTGCTGCTTGCACCACCTGGAAAACGCAGAACTTGAGGTTTGAGATCAGATAGCCACTGCCAGGTTGTAGGATAATTTAAATTGGTAGCATCATCAGGCATGTGAGAATTTAGAAACATACCTTCTATGTGATACCCGAATAAACCGGGTTCGTTGTTTTTCAATATGCCGCCAGGGTTAATTATGATGTCTTTCGCGTAGTCAATCTCTCTTAAATCAATATCGGAGGTATCCATTGTTGCCGAATCAATATTGATAACATAAATGGTATCTAATCCTTCAGCGAGTACAATGGTATCTTCAAAAAAATCTGTTTCAATTGTGGAGTCTGGGTCATCTGTGGTAAAGGTTTGAAAAAGTGATTTAATATGTGGCGAATTATGTGCAAATGTTAAACTCAAAAGAAAAGATAAAATAAACAGTATTCCTGTTTTAATTGCAAGCTTTCTTATTTTAATATCAGAACTATTTTGATTTTTCATAATAATCAATTTAAAATTAATAAATAATGTTGAAATGGTACACCAATTAAATGGAGAAAATTAGTCCAGCCTCAGTCTCCTCTTATTCAGACTGTATATTGTCCGAGCAGAGGGTAAATGGTTTGGGACGTGAATGGTGGTTTGATAAGTATTGTAGTAAACCATTGGTTATAGCTGCAAATTTCAGAAATAGCGTTGCTATAACGCAGGATTTACCAAAATATTTCGACTTGCTATGGCTCAGCTTAAGCCAGGGCCTTAATTTTAGTATCTTTGCCCACCTTTTTTATGGTTTGGAGAGCACTTGGAAGGATAATTTTGCGGAATCGCTGGGCATTTCTTGCCGGATGGGCTGTTATTACGGCTTTTATGACCTACGAGACCACGCAGGTGAAACTTAGCTACGAGTTTTATAAAACCGTTCCTGAAGACAACAGTGCATATATAGATTACGAGGATTTTAAGGCGATTTTTGGAGAGGAAGGCAATGTTTTATTCCTCGGAGTGCAAACAGACCGTTTTTTTGAGCTCGAATTCTTCAATAAATGGTGCGCACTGGAAAAGGAAATCAAAAACACTCCGGATATTGAAAGCACCCTTTCGGTTCCCAGTTCCTACAATTTGATTAAAAATACTGCAGAACGAAAATTTGATATTCATCCGTTGGTGGTGGAGCAACCCCAAACACAGGCTGAACTCGATAGTTTAAAGGAGGAGTTTTTAAGTCTTCCCTTTTACAAGGATCGCATTTATAGTGCCGATTCCAACACTTTTGTAATGCTGATCGCCATTGATCGCGCAGTGTTGGATTCTCCGCGACGACTCACACTGATAAATGAATTGAAGGAAAAAACAGAAGCCTTTGGTGCAGAATTTAATGTTGATATAAAATATTCAGGTTTACCCTATATCCGGTATTATCAATTATCAACCATTACCCGTGAAGTGCGATTGTTTTTATTACTTGCCATTTTTATTACCATAGTAGTATTATATATTTTATTCAGAAGTTGGGATGCTGTTGTATTTCCACTTTTAATCATTGGCAGTGGCGTAGTAATTTCTATTGGTTTTATGGCTTTGATGGGTTATGAATTTACTGTTCTTACAAGCCTTATTCCGAGTTTATTGATCGTAATGGGTATTCCGAATTGCGTTTATCTGTTAAATAAATATCACCACGAAGTTCGCCGCAATGGCAATAAGATAAAGGCGCTCAGTATCATGGTGGAGAAGTTGGGTTTTGCCACCTTTATTACGAATATGACCAAAGCGGTTGGTTTTGCAGTATTTTGTTTTACCAACGTGCGCATTTTGGAGGAGTTTGGATTAATTGCAACAATAGGCGTTTTGGCTACCTTTATTATATCGTTAATTGGAATTCCCATCGTTTACAGTTTTCTTCCAAAACCAAAAACTAAACAAACAGATTATCTCGAAAGCAAACAATTAAAATATATTCTGCATAAACTGGAACTATGGACTTCCGGACATCGCAAACAAATATTTGTTGTAGCAATTATTATTATTATCGTTTCCATTTTCGGTGCATCCCGATTAAAATCGCGCGGATTTATTTTAGATGAAGTAAAACACGATACAGAAGTATATCAGGATATGAAATTTTTTGAAGGCGTATTTAAAGGGGTAATGCCTTTTGAAATTATGGTCTCCAAAATACAACATATTTCTTTTGTTCAGGATACAATTGTAAATGAACAGTTGGAAATTATTGAATCTGATACCATCATACTTTATGATACAATAATTGTAACGCGTCCGGACACCTCCAGTACTAGTGTAATGGGTATGGCCTCGCTGCAAAAGATATCGCAACTTCAGGATACCTTAAGCACCTATCCTCAATTATCTTCTTCCCTTTCCATTTTGGACGGAATGAAATTTGCGCGTCAGGCATATTATAATGGTAATCCGAGATACTATTCGCTGCCCGATTTTAATTCGCTCACTTCAAATGATATGAAGGTTAAAGACTATCTTGAAAACTCCGGACAAAAGGGTGTTCTTGAAAATCGTTTCGTAGATTCCAAAGGGGAAGTTGCCAGAATTAGCGTTCAGGTTGCAGATATTGGCAGCGACAGTATGCCTAAATTAATGGCTGATCTTCAACCTAAAATTGATGCCATTTTTGATAAGGAAAATTACGATGTAAAAATTACAGGGACAAGTGTAGTTGCCTTATCAGGTTATAAATATTTGATCGATGGATTATTCGAAAGTTTATTACTTGCACTTATTGTAATTTCCATAATTCTTTTATATCAGTTCCGCAGTTTGCGAATGCTGGCAATATCTTTTTTACCGAATTTAATTCCACTGTTCATTACCGGAGCAATTATGGGTTTTATGAATATTGCAATTAAACCATCTACCGTATTAATATTCAGCATTGCTTATGGAATGTGTGTTGATTTTACCTGCTATTTTGTAGCAAAATATAAACACGATCTTATTCGCAATAGTTTTAATATACCACAAACAGTAATGAGCAGTTTACAAGAAGCAGGAGTAAGTATGATCTATACTTCACTTATTTTATTCTGCGGATTTTTCATCTTCGTATTCAGCAAATTTGGCGGAACAGCAAATATGGGAATATTAGTTTCCATCACTTTATTAGTTGCTTTATTTAATAATTTACTTTTATTACCGGCCCTAATTTTACTCTTCGAAAAAGGATTAAATAAAGCAAACAAAAAAATGCGTGATCGTGCAGAAATAAGATCTTCCCGTCCATTTACGGACCTTATTACTGAAAACGATAAAGATTCTTTGAAACATCATGATAAGGAGGAGTAGAAAGTGGGCAGTTGTAACATTGGAGATTGACACTTCGAAATAAGTTATTATTTCAATTCAATGCTTGAGATTGTTTATAATAGGTAATTGAATTTACAATCGAAATCTTAGTAAGTCATGTGTCTTGTGTCCTTTGTCTCCTAAATGGCAGTTTGTAACATTGGAGGGTTTTCCTTCGAAGTAAAGAGTTTTTGGTTTATGCCCTTAGTGAGACCCTCGCTGGGAGCGAGACCCTCACTACCTCCGGGGCTTACCTCTCCCTCCACTCGGAGCTCTAAATACTATATACTATATACTCCCCCCTCCCCCCATCAAAACTGAAAATAAATAAACGGCTGCATTTCTGAACTTACCAATTGATAAATAATAAATACGATCAAAATTGTTGCAAACACCATTTGAGGAATGGATAAATCGGAGAACCAGTTTCTGTATTTTATTTTTATGGATTCCGGTATCCAGTGAATGATATAACCCAATAATAATACAAGTAAAACGAACCAATACCCGCTAATAATTTTAAAAAACAATTCGCCGCCGAAGTGATAACTTATTCTGTCAAAAATAACGCCTACCGTTTCCAAACTGTCGCTTCGAAACCAAATTCGAGTGAAACTTATAAATACTAAGGTCAGAAAAATTGCAAAGGCGCGATACGCTTTAGTATTATTATTTTTAAAGGGACTAATTCTTTCCCACCCCTTGTGAATCATTAAACCAAGTCCATTTAATCCGCCCCAGATTATAAACATCCAGCTGCTGCCATGCCACAATCCCCCCAACAACATTGTTACCAAAATATTAATATTCGTATTTACGCTGTGTTTAAATTTTGGAAAAAATAGTGCGAGAATTACAAGTAAAAAAGCAGCTCCTATCAACAAATAAATCAGCCAGATTTTTCCGGTAAGCAACACAAGAAAAAAACCTAAGATCAAAATGGAAATATAACTTCCTATTGTTCCTTTCCGGTTTCCTCCCAATGGGATATATAAATATTCTTTCAGCCAACTCGACAATGAAATATGCCAGCGTCGCCAAAAATCACTGGTGCTCGTGGCTTTATACGGTGAATTAAAATTAGTTTTTAAACGAAATCCAAGCAACAATGCTATGCCTATTGCAATGTCTGTATATCCAGAAAAATCGGCATAAATTTGAAGGGAATAACCAAATATTCCCAAAATTACTTCCACTCCTGAATAAAAACCCGGGTTTTCAAAAATGCGATCCACATAATTTATGGCGATATAATCTGCCATAAATTTTTTTCCCAACCCATTCAAGATCCAAAATAATGCAAGCCCGAATTCTGCTTTCGACAATTTATAGGGTTGATAAATCTGATATAAAAAATCGTGCGCCTTTACAATTGGCCCTGCCACTAAATGCGGAAAAAAACACACAAAAAAGCCGTAGTCAAGAATGTTTTTTACCGGCGTAATTTTTGCCCTGTACATATCAATGGTATAGGACAACGACTGGAAAGTAAAAAAGGATATTCCAATTGGGAGAATCAACTTATCTACAGAAAAACCCGTGTTGAACCAGGTATTTGTGAAGTGTGAAAAATGATTAAAGAAGGTAATATCCGATCCTATAAATTGATTAATACTTTCTGTGAAAAAATAAGCATATTTAAAATAACACAACAATGAAATATTAAGGATTACGCTAATGGTGAGATATATCCTTTTGTGAAGGTCTGATTTGCTTTTATAAATTAATTTCCCCCAGTTATAATCACTTACAATAGTAAATATCAATAGGATGAGAAAAAATCCACTTGTTTTAAAATAAAAGAAGAAACTTACTGCAAGTAAAAATACGGTGCGAAGTGCTTGTTTTTTATATAAAAAGGAATACACTCCCAATACAACAGCAAAAAATCCCCAGAAAAAAAGTTGTGTGAATATTAAAGGATGTTCAGGATCGTAAGAAAAAATGTTTTGTATCTGTTCGAAGAAAGAGTTCAAGTGATTGTTGTGTTTATTTTAGTGTGATTGTATTCGATTTATAACTTTTGGATATGGCCTCAAACATTAAATTTCCAATTATTTTATATCCTTCTGTATTAAAATGTATCTTATCTGCTGATGCCAGATCGTTTTGATACCAGGTATAAATACTGCGCAATCCACCCATGATCGCAAACATATCCCAAACCGCGGCATTGTGTTTTTCCATTAGTTGATAAATGGCTGCATTGGTTGCAAGACTTCTGCTATTCGAAGTTTTTCGTTTGATATAATTATCACTAATAGTAGTAAATAAAATTGCACAATCCGGAGAAACATTTTTTACGATCGATACTAACGAATCATACCTTTTAATAAAATCTTCGGCATTAAAATCCAGATCCTGTGCATCGTTCACGCCAATGGAAAAAATAAACAGATCCGGTTTTATCGACATGAGTTCTTTCGTAAATTCGCTGCAATTGATATATGATTTTGTGCTTGCTCCATTTACACCCATGGAAGCAAAATAAAATCCCGGATCTTCATTTTCTATACTGAATCCCCGCAAAATAAAATCCCTTTGGGTGTTGTCCGTTTTATGTAATTTGAAATTTACAGAATCAACCGGCACTGCAAATTCAAATACGGTATAACCAAATTCCTGCACTTCAATTCGTTTTACAGGAACAGGAAATCCATCGCCGATATTAAATGTAAAACTCGGATTAAAATTATGGTAAACTCTTATGGAGGTGAACGATTGTATATGCTCGTTTGTCTTGAGTTGCATTCCAAAACTTGCATCAATATCATTATTCACTGCAACTATTCCCGCCATGCCTAAAGGGGCGCATAATTCGCTTGGAACGCATCTGCAACGGGTCCAGGTTCCACTGCTCAACGATCTGTAAAAAGGAGGACCGTTCGTGTTCGCTATTCGATATGGAAATGCAAATGCACCACCACCTTTGAAATTACCCATTGCCTGAAAACTATCTGCAAGTACTTCAGTCCATTGTCCCGCCTGAATATGCGAACCACCATAATGTGCAATGGTCACTTTTTTTAAGGTGCCGTTTTTGAGTCCGTCAATTTTTTTATAAAATGCAATAAAATCTGAACTATCTGTTGCATGTATTATTTTATTGGAATCGTACTGAATAAAGGGATATTTTTTCTGTGAAAATAATTGTTGAGCACAAAATTGAAAAAATATAAAAAAAAGGATGTTTATTTTGGTCATTAGTAGGATGCGGTTTGTAAATAGGTATTATAATCACTTAATAAAGCCTGATAAAGTAACACTGCAATTTTACGGGATCCCGATGGGCTGAAATGTATATAATCTTTTGCAGCTATTCCTGCTTCTACCCAACTCACCATCGAATTTTTTCCTCCCATACATGCATACATATCAAAAAATGCGGAATTTGTATCAAAAGCCACTTGTTTTAATTGATCACGTACTGTTTCCAGCATCGGATGAGTTACATATTTTGTTCCTTCTTTTACACTCATATCTGCAGGGCCAATAATTAATATACTTGCATCGGGTGCAATTTTTTTGATTGAATTAACCTGAGCCTTAAATGCATTAGTATACCAGGTGCAATCTTGTTCATCCTCCAAACCCGGCAATGCATTTCCCCCAAATTGTAATATGATAAGTTTTACATGCATATTGTCGTAAAACTGTTTCAAATGCGTCAAATTCATTCGGTTATAAAAAAGTCCGAGACTTCCCCGCAATCCGAAATTATCTACCATCACTCCGCCATCTCCTTCCAGAGAAAATCCATAAATATCCGGACTATCCTTTCCCTTGAATTTAAGTTCGAATTCTCCGGGTCCGGCACTGAGTGGATATTGTTGAATATTATTAAAACCTCCTTTAGCTAGCGTATCTGTTTGTTTTAATTCACCATTTTCATAAAATTCAACAATAGTTTTATCGCGTCCACCGGCATAATGCATTTTTACTTTATTATATCCTAAAATGTTTTCTCCCGCAGTTTTAAATGTTTTTACTTTCAACCAAGCCGATTGTTCTTCATGCATGGAATCATTTGACGGCCAATAATTCCGAAACCTGCAAAATCCTGCTGCCGGACCGAAATTTGAGTGCGCAACACGTTTATCTTTTACATTAAAAATATTATACCTATCCCAGTTTTCGCTCCAGGTATTTGTTATTCCCACACTTTCTGCTACAGGCATGGGTGAAATAAATCCTGTACCCTTTCCACCAAAACGGAACTGTAATTTTAAACGCAAATATGCCGTAATTCTGTCGCCTTCAATTTGCGAATCGCCATAATGCAATATTCGAATACTTTCTGGCGAATTTTTAACCTTGTGTAATGCTGAAAAAAATTTATCTAGAGCACCATTTCCATCAGGTCCGTATTGAATTCCAGACAATAATTTCACAGTAGAGTCCAATTCCACTTTGTCCGCATTTATTTTATCTAACCTGATAGAATCAGCCTTTAGCTCATCCTCCGTTTTAATAGCCGTGATAGAAGAAATATCCGTTTTTTCCTCTTCTTCATTAAAAATTGAAGTCAATGTTGGAAATTTAATAACGAATTTTTCTGTAACCCGAATTCCATTTTCCGGAAAAACAGCACTTATCAATGCCATAACAACAAGGCAAGAACCTAAAAAAATTAAAATCTTTAACGGAGTGAATTCACGCATGCCTAAGAAAAGGGTAAAAATAAGAAACGCGTGGCGTGATTAATAAGTATATATTATATTAATATTTCCGGGAATGGGCCTTTAAGTGGCGGCACCTGCCTTCGTTAAATTGTTTTGACACCTCTGGAATTGTCAGTTTATTATTCAAGCACATGCTCTCCCTGGTTGCTGTTTTTAACCAACTCACAGGTTGAAATGTAATGGTTCTCTTTAGTGAATACCCAACAATTATGGAAATATTTTTTATCTTTAACTAATTGACTTTATTCTTATACTACCCGCAATCAAAAGCGATGTGGACACCTAAATATTTTTTTTCTGTTGTTGTTCCTGACAATAAACTACAAATTACTTTTCGCTCAGCAGATCAATTACGATCCGGCAATTACAGAAATTACAGACCTTATCAAAACAAAATATGTAGAACCTGTAAATATCGATTCCATTATTAACCTTATGGTAAATCAATATTTATCGGAAGCCGAAACGCTTCAAAAAATATTTGCACAATTAGATCCTCATTCCAATTAAATGAATGCCGATGAATATGCCGATTTAAAAACCGGACTGATAGGTAACTTTTTCGGTGTTGGTGTTGTTTTAGGTTTTATTGAAGATACTGTTTATGTCGTAAAAGTAATGAACGGAGGGCCTGCATTTAAAGCCGGAATAAATCCCGGTGATAGAATAATTAATATCGACGATAGTCTTGTTACCGGTGATAATGCAAATTATGAAACCGTTGTAAAAAAATTAAAAGGACCCAAAGGCACCACTGTTAATATTGAATTAATGAGAGATAATAATATTCAACTACATAAATTTACTTGCACCCGTGATAAAATAGATCTTAAAAGTGTGGAGACTTATTTTATGCAAAACAAAACAACGGGATATATCAAATTAACGCATTTTGGGGAGACAACAACTGTTGAAATGCAAACAGCTCTTGCTGCACTAAAGAAAATGGGATTGCAAAAACTCATTCTTGACCTTGGCGATAATTATGGTGGACTCATGAATGGAGCATTGGGTGTTGCAGATGAATTTATCGGAGATAATAAATTATTGGTTTTTACTAAAGGACATTATTTTGAACGGACAGATTATCATGCAAGCCATTCCGGTTTATTTGAGCAAGGCGAAATGGTTATACTTATTAATGAATATACTTCAAGCTCAGGCGAAATTCTTACCGGCGCTTTGCAGGACAACAAAAGAGCGACCATCATCGGAAAAAGATCTTACGGCAAAGGATTGGTGCAAAATTTATATGTACTCTCCGATTCGGTATCAGCGCTTAAATTAACTACACAAAGATACTACACACCTTCCGGAAAACGTATTCAACTACCCTACGAAGAAGGAACCGAAGCCTATTTTAACGACCAGAAAAATGCAATGAAAAATGACGGAGCATTACCCGCAATTTATAAAAATAATGAATGGGGAATTCACCCCGATATTTACTATTGGTACGATACCCTTGCTTCCGAACAATTATATACAGATCTATTTTATCGGTTTTATTTTGAACAAACGGCAAATTATTATTATGCACACCACCGCAATGAATTTAAATCTTATAAAAATGCAGAAAAATATATAAATAAATATTTCGTTTCAGCTTCTTTATTAAATACCTTTTTTGTTTTTTTCCAAACAGAAGAAAATAAATTGGATGCGTCCGAAAAATTAATTTATTCCTCTTCTGATCTCGATTCCATTAAAAATAAAATAGAAAATGCTCTTAAAGCAACCATTGCGGGAGCAATTTGGGGGGATGATTTTTTTTATAAGATCCTCAATCTATCGGACCCGGAAATTATTATCGCAACAAAAACATTAAATAATTGAATTTGAAAATTAAATAATTCCACTAAAACATTTCAACCCGTTTAAAAAAAGCCGTGGTCGTGTGTTTTTCATCAATCACAGAAATGGAATGAATGAAATATGTTTCCAAAAATATTCTGTTGAGTTGTCTTTTAATTTTTATCAAAACATCAATTTTAACTTAAGCTATTTACCATATAACGTGCGAACAAATAATGGATTATAATGCCACCCCTACACGGGGTTTATGAAACG
>CAZXBG010000039.1:0-28616 GCA_964638865.1 uncultured Chitinophagales bacterium
AAAATATTTATCCCGTTGTGAGATACCACTCATTACAAATATATCCCAATCCTCACCTCCATTAGTTGAGATGTAAATTTCACCACTTCCTATATCATAATTCTGACCACCAGGGAGCCTTCGTACTATTGCATAAACTTTTCCTTCTGTATAAGGATCATACACTATTTTTGAAATCCTTGTTCCATTACTTTCGTTACTCTTAAATTGATCTGAAAAATCAGAATCAGGGTTTGTATAGGATAAGCTTGTGGAAGTAAATATAGCACCTCCATCAGACGATTTAAATATTCCAATACTGCTAAATCTTTTTGAAAAACCCATAAATGGGCTTTCATTTTCTCCTGTTCCTACTAATATATTATCGGGATTAAAAGAATCAACTGCAATTGTTGAAACACCGCACCTATTCCAGAGGTAGGATAAAAATACAGGTTCCCAGTTGTTTGTCAGTGAAGTAAAATCTTTACTCCAAACTGGCCCTCTTGGTGAGGCTGCCCAGATAAGGTTTGATCCTTCTTGTAATGTTATCGCGCAGATACGTCCATTGCCATTTCCATCAATAAAACTTCCATTTATAGGGTTTGGAATACCAAATGGCCCAATATTAACCCACACCGAAGATTGACAAACGGAAATTTGATGAATAATCAGGGAAATTAAAATGAGGGTTGTAGTTTTCATAAAATATTTTTTTAATTATAAAATAATTACAGACCTTGTAAAAAAAATATTTTGGCTTTTAAAAATTATATAGTAGTATCCCTGTGGTAAATTATTAGTATTTAGTTGGTAATTCCCAGTTATTGTAAATTGGTAAATCATATTTACTGTTATTGATATTATTTCACATTCATAGCGAATATTTTTTTCATTAATTATTGATAATTTTTCTCCTGCAATGCAGGGATTCGGATAAATTTCAATTAAATTTTCGAAATAATTATTTATTTGAACATCGCCTGTGTAGCAATTAAATATAGTATAAGGGCGCTCATATATAATGACGTTATTTTCCTTATAACATATAACCTGAGATTTGTTCACTTGAGGTGTATAAACTCCATACCCAAAATTTTCTGGTCCAGCTGTAAAAGGCGATGGACCAAACACGGCCCCAAGACCTTCAATCCAGAATGTAGAATCACTGTTTCCATCAATAAAAAACAAAATGTTAAACCTTTTACGGAAGTTTCCATCAATAAAAATAGAATCAATTGAAGATATTTTAGATGAATCAAATTGTGAAAATGTAAGACAATGGCTTAAACTTTGTCCTTCTGTTGCTGAAAAATCATACAAGAGACTATCACCATCAAATTCAATATTAAATCTGTATAGGTAAACTTTTCTTGCCGCTGTATCTTCTCTGAGAAGCGCATTATACGAATTAGAGCAAGTGTCATCGAACACGTTTTTTACCTTAAAATACATTTTTCCATCAAATAATGTATCCCCATCAGTACAAAGTTTATAAAAGTATCATGAGGTATCTCCTTCCATTCCCATTATCCACGTTCTATTAAGAATTGACCACTTTCCACCATCATGAAGGAATTGGTGATATGTATTCGTTTGGGAATTGCAATAAATGCTTATTGACATAAAAAAAACAATTGCAAATAAATGAGGCTTACTGAAATAATTGCCATTTATAAGACAATTAGCTTTTTTCTTTAAGAAAATGAGTTTAGATAAAACACCGAGCAATTTCATAAAGTATGAGTTTCGAAATTCAAGTATACTAAAAAAAATCCTGTGCTAATAACGGAATTGATAAACCTGTAATTATTGTTTTTTACAATCGCAAGTGTCTATTTTTGAGGGCTCACTAAAATCATTCGTTGCCAAGACATGAGACAATAAGTAAGTTCTGCATCAATTGATTTAAAAGCACCTGAACTAGCCGCTCTTCTATTATAATCATCAATTAAGTAATCTGCTCTTCCTGTTCCTATGAATATTGTTTTTGGGTTTAATGGATTTATGGCAATTTCAGCAATTCCTATTTCTTATAAATCATTTGTAGATAATACAGAAACTGCGCTGCCCACTACCGATGATAAGAAGGCAAATAAATATTGCAGTAAATATGGATTCTTTCATTTATTATTGTTGGTTCTCAAGCCTACTCATTTACTATTAGGCCTAAAAGTTTAATAGTTGAAGTGAAGCTACAGACTTTAATTAGAGTGAAAACCTGAAGGTATGATAGATTCAAACTAGTTTTCAGAAATATGGAAGTTTACATTAGATTCTTTTAGAAGATCCCAAAAATATGTTTTACCTATGTTTTACCAAAAACTAAAAAACCCTTATAAGGGCTATCTATATAAGAGTTCTAGGCAATACAAAATGACCCGGATTGGATTCGAACCAATGACCCCCAGCTTAGAAGGCTGATGCTCTATCCAGCTGAGCTACCGGGCCGGAATGGCGCAAAGATAATGGTTTTTGGCGAAAATCAGAAAGCCAGATATCCGAAAGATACCGTTGGAACCGCAAAAAAGAATGTACGGGTATTCTTAATGGTATTTCCCTGAGGGTATGACGATGATAATATTTCGTATTCTCCGCCGAGTAACTCGTTGTTGAAAGAACTATTTGTGTGTTCATTATCTAAAAAATAGCCTGCTTCCAACGAAATATCCATGGTAACCTTATCCCAGAAAATTGTTTTTGCCCCATAACTTACAGAAAAACCAAGCGTTGAACTTTTATCCCATTTATAATTAGCCAGATCGTCAGGGATATTATTTCTACTGAATTCGCTTTTAACCAATTGGGTATTAAAACTATAATTCGTGATATAAAAACCGAAATAAGATCCTAAAGGTGCTGGAGTAGCAGTGGTATAAGTTTTATATCCAAAACTGAACATGTTTCCTTTACTTTCTGCACCCACCAGGTCAATTACATCATCTTCAACAGCAAGATAATTAATGTTGGAAGTGTAGTTAAAGGGATTGTATCTTAAAACAATAGAACCACTGTTAAATATAATATATTCAACATTCAATTTTATTATGTGTTTAAAAAGTAAAGGATCGTTTTCAACTCCATCATTAATATAATAATCATCTGTTAATGGAATATCAAAGTATTTTGTTGCCAGATTAGAAAGTGGAGAATATCCGAGCTCCACCATAAATTTTTTGCCCTGATAACCCACCGATTGCGCTTGCAATTGTGTTACAAATAAAAATGGGATCAATAAATATAAAATTCGATTTTTCATGTTAGTTTCTGTGGGTTTAATTTGTGGTGGTTGTGGAAGATGTGGAAGTTATGGTTGTGGCGTTTTTGGGTTCTGTGGAGATCTCATACAACATTTCGTACGTATGCGAATTTAATATAGCCCGCGTATCATTGTTGTCGAGGAATAAAAATTTTAACACATTGGCTTCCCGTGTTTTCACGTTGTATAAAAGACTCAGATAAAAGAATTCATATTCCGGTGTTGCCAATTTATAAATTCCATACGGTAAAAGTGGAATAAAGAAAGGCGATAAAGCAATATATACAATTGGACCTAAAATATTTTGCCTGTCGCGCATGGAAATAATACCTGTCCATAAAAAATAATCGGTGTTGTATTTATTTGCTATCGAATCTATCATGGCCTGATTATACCCCGGCATATTGATGTTTCCGAAATCGAGTTGTTCTGAAAACCAGTCGTTGAGTTCGGTCATATCAGTAAACTTTTCGGCATCTGTATTTTCCAGCGTTAAAGGGTCAATAATTTCCAGATCCATTTCTAAAAGTGCAGCATTTTCTTTAAGTATCTGCATATAATTAATTTCTCCCTGTTCTCCGGAAACATATTCGACACCTCCATTTTTGCGAAGATCTAAACGTCTGTAAAATGGATTCACCACTACTACTTTATCTATACCGAGTTTGGAACCATAAAAATAATCGCGTGTATCTCCTTTATTCACGTATTTTATTCCGGCTTTTTTATAGGCTTTTGCATCGGCTTCCCTTTGGTCGCGTTCCGTTACGGCATCGTTCCATAATTTTCGGAATTCTTTGTTTTCCCAATAATCGTAATAAGCGTAGAGTAATGGTTTTTTGTATTTATCTGCTCTTATTTTTTCAGTAGAAGCTCTTTTTGACCTTACTGTTGCTGTTTTCCGTGATTTTTTTGTCGACTTTTCACTGATCACCACTTTTATTTTAGGATTGGCAATATTGGATAAAACATATAAACTATCCCTTGATACCGTTTTGTCCTCATAAAAATCGTGTTCATCATTAAAGTGATAAAAAACAAGGTCGTTCACCAGCGATTCACAAATGGGTAATATTTCTTTGTCTTCAGGATATTTGAGATGTAAATTAAAAGTATAGTTCAGCGACATAACATTTAATTCCACATCATTCATGGCCCATAATAAAAAATACAGTTGTTGCTGTTCTCCTTCGTAAGTTTCGAATCGCGCCTTTTCAGCATATACTTCATCTTCTTTACTGTTTCTGAATTTCGTGAGTCCGGTAAGTGATTTTGCGATGATTTTTTCAAGATATTTATTGTTTGGTTCTTTCTGCAGTATCAGGTAAGAGGAATAAATAGCATCTTGAAAATAATTGTTGTGTAAATAAAACATTGGCAACTCATATCTGGCTACATTTCGAATAGCGAGAAATTTATTTTCGGAAATGAGATACGGTTCGCGATTGTCGGTATTAATATTTCTCATGAATTCACGAACGCCTTCTCTTCTTTCAGCAATACTTGGATGTGTACTTTTATTTGCCTCATAAGAAGAAACCGTTTCAGGTGTTCCGCTGATTCTTTTTACAGAATCCATTTTTAAATTCTTTGAAATAACATAATGCGGCCCCTCAAAATATTCGATAGGAAAACTTACATTTTCATAAGGCAGATAAGAATATTTTAATACGTCGAAAACAGCATCTAACGTTGTGGTATCGGCATAATATTTTGTTTTGATTAAAGTTTGAATTCCATAATCATCAGCCTCCGTTTCCAGAGTTTGTGAATATCTGTTTTTAGTGATCATGGTTTTATCAAAAGATGATTTTTTTAATAAGGAATTATTGGAGCTCTTTTTATCTATCTCGGTAGCTTCCATATAAAAATCTAATCCGTGTTCACGGGCAATATGTCCTATTTCATGGCCCATAACATAAGCAAGTTGGGCTTCATTGTCGAGCATTGCTATTAATCCCATACTGATAAAAATATTTCCACCTGCTCCGGCAAATGCATTTACTACAGGTGATCGCAATAAATAGAAATGCACTTTGCTTCTCAATTCAGGATTATCCTTTAATAATTCATCTGCAATTCCATCCAGATAAGAATTATATTCCGAATTGTATAAAACTGTTCCGCTGCGCATCATTTCATCAATGGAAAATCCGCTTTCGAGGTAATATTGTTGTTTAGTCTTTATTTCCTGCCTGGAAATGTCCGCTTCTATCACTTGAATTTCATCATAATACTTTTCAGTGGAAGGAGTGTAAACTTCAGAAGGGAGCGTTCCAGTATTTGTAACTCGCTGATAGTCACCAGTAGTTTGGCCTATGCTGAAGTAAGTGCAACAGCAAAAAATGCCCATTACTAAAAACTTATTCATACCTGTGTGGATTAGATTGAATACAATATTAACTATTTTTTTGAAAAATTTAAATGACTAACAAAAAAAGAGCGGAGTTAATTTCCGCTCTTTTTGTAATGTCATTTTATTGTCAGGGTTTATCTTTCAAAGTAAGGTGTTTAATTCCAACGTTCCACATTGTAAAGCTTATCCAATCTGCATCTTCCTGAATTATTTTTGCAAGTGGTTTACCTGCACCGTGCCCGGCTTCGGTATCAATACGTATCAAACACGGTGGTCCATCGGGAGCTTGTGCTGCCTGCAATGCCGCTGCATATTTAAAGGAATGTCCAGGCACAACGCGGTCGTCGTGATCGGCAGTTGTTACCAAAGTTGCAGGATATTTTGTCCCGGGTTTTAGATTGTGCAGAGGCGAATATTTATATAAATAATTAAATGCCTCTGCGGAGCTGTCGGCACAACCATATTCCGTTATCCAGCCATGTCCAACAGTAAATTTATGGTAACGTAACATATCCATAACACCAACTCCCGGCAATGCAACTGCATAAAGATCCGGGCGTTGTGTCATACACGCACCTACCAATAATCCACCGTTACTTCTTCCGGAGATTGCGAGTTTAGTATTAGAGGTATATCCTTTGTCAATTAAATATTCAGCGGCAGCAATAAAGTCGTCGAAAACATTTTGTTTCTTTTCAAACATCGCAGCTTCGTGCCATGCTTCTCCGTACTCCGAACCTCCGCGAATATTTGCCAGAGCATAAACAAATCCTTGTTCTAACATCGCTAAACGCGAAGTGCTAAAGGAAGGGGGTAATGCGATGTTAAATCCACCGTATCCATATAATAAACATGGGTTGGTGCCATTCAATTCAATTCCTTTTTTATGAACAATAAACATCGGAACTTTAGTGCCATCTTTACTGGAATAAAATACTTGTTTCATCTCATAACCGGAGGCATCAAATTTTATTTCAGATTTTTTATAAAGGTCTAATTTTCCGGTTTTAATATCATATTTATAAATATCGGCAGGAGAAAGAAAAGTTGTAAAAGAAAAAAATACAAAATCATCATCTTTTTCACCGTTAAATCCTGCAACATTGCCACCTATGCCATCATTGGGCAATGTGATCTGACGTTCTGCTTTGCCTGTTCTTGAAAATTGGAATACAACAGGACGTACATCCTTTAAATAAGATGCAAATATTTTTCCACCTGCTAAAGAAACGTTACTTAAAATTTCATCCTGTTCAGCAATGATTACCTTCCAGTTTTCAGGTGTAGGGTTTTTAGGATCAACCTGAACTACTTTATAATTAGGTGCATTGTAATTAGTGAATACTATTAATTTGTCCTCATCATTATCTAAAACACTATATTCATTTTCAAATCCTTCAAATAAGGTTTTAAATTTATCATTTGGCACTCGTAAATCCTTCCAAAGAATAGAACTTCCGGAAGTTCCGGGACTAATATTAATAAATAAATACCGTTCATCTTCGGTAGTTTGTGCGCCTAAATAAAAGGTTGGATTTTTAGGATCTGCGTAAATTAATTTATCTGATGATTGTGCCGTTCCTAATTTATGAAAAAACACTTTTTGATTTATGCTGTTGCCAGTAAATGTTTTACTCGGTTTATCATAGGCGCTGTAATAAAATCCATCACTTACCCAGGCAGCACCGCTGAATTTTGTCCATTCAAGTTTATCTGATAAAAATTCATTTTTTGCAACATCTTTAACAAGTATATTGCTCCAATCGCTTCCTGCTCCGCTTTCTGTTATTGCAAGATATTTTCTATCATTGGAAAATCCTGCAAAATTCTGCACCAAAGTGCCACCTTCCGATAATGTATTTGGATCGATAAATACTTTTTCGGGTCCTTCTAATCCTTCACGATAATATGTAACAATTTGGTTTTGAACACCATCGTGTTTTGTATAAAAATAATATTTCCCCGATCTGTAAGGAACTCCCATTTTAGGATAATTCACCAATTCGGCGAGGCGTTCTTTCAACTGTTCGCGATAAGGAATTTGAGCCAGGTAATCGCCGGTAATGTCATTTTCGGCAGTTACCCAATTTCGCACAGCAGAATCTTCATTTGCTTCAGCCTCCAGCCAGCGATAAGGGTCGCTCACTCTTGTTCCGAAATAGGTGGACGACGAATCTGTAGTAAGGGTAGCTGGATAGGTTACCTTTCCCGGTCCCTTCACTAATTCCTCAGGCTCACTTTTAGTTTTACAGGAGATCATTATGAAACATGCTGTTGCGATTAATAAATAGTTTTTCATTTATGTAATATTTGGAGTAAAATTACGGGTTGCATACACAATCAGCAAGGAGGAATGATGGTTTTAACGTTTTTTAAAGAAATTGACAATTTACAATGTTGTCCGAATGAGGGATTTTCTTCCAAACGTTAAATAATTAATAATGGAGATTTGAAAATGTATCTACAAGTCAAAAAAATTCCTCCTGTGAATACTTTTTTGCTATTAAAATGAAACGAATTTTACCTTGAAGGTTTTATTGAATTGTTTTACCAATTCAAAATAATTTGCAATTGGAATTAGTCCACAACCCGGAATATAATTTTACGTTTTTAACCATATTTTGCTAAATCTTATTTCCCATAAGAAATTGCGCCAAACCCCACCCTTTTGTTTTCCCTCGTCCGATGTCCCTTGTCCCGATTCCCGTTTTCCTCTACCCCTTTCAAGTTTTCAGCGCCATCCACCTCATCATATCATTCTTCGTTATTATCCCCATCAACTTATTATCCTGCACAACCGGTAAGCTGCTTATCCAATTGTCCTGCATAATTTTTAAAGCATCTTCAATTGCAGTGTCGGGGGTGATGGTCAGTATTTCTTTGCGCATTAATTTTTTAACAGGAATGAAATCGGTATTTTCCTGCGCTTCGTATAATTCTTTCAAATGTCCGGAAGTAATTACACCCATTAATTTCCCTTTTTTATCCTCAATAATTACATGGTTTACACCGTGCCACAACATAATATTTTTTACCAATGCTATCGGATCATCAGGATATACTGTCAATACATCCGTACTCATCAGTTGTTTTATGATTGTCATATTGCTGATTTGATGTTTAACGGCTTTATCAGTGTCAATTGCATCCCAGTTACAAACGGGAGTGTTTATTTGTTGATAGGAATGCATACTCTCGGTGATCACTTTAACTGCATCACTTACATTAATTTCTTTTTTTAGTTTTCGAAAATTGTATACCTGCCACTGTGCCCCTGTATTTGTTTTTAATCTTTTCTCTATGATGCCGAGATAAATATATATTTCTTCCTCCGGAATTCCCGAAATTTTTAGCCCTTCAAATGCAAGAGGCAATAATTCATTCAGAATAAGTTCCTTTGCGGAGATTTCCTTATCTCTCCAAATAAAAACACTTTCAATTCCGGCACGTGCAGCTTTAAAAAAGTTGGATTTTACATCTTTGAAATCAAAATGTTCCCATATTTTTTTTGTGTTTTCGGGCCTAGCCTTCATTAAGCCGATCCAAAACGCCATATTCGCAATTTCATCATGAATGGTTGGGCCTGCCGGTACATATCTGTTCTCTATGCGCAAATGCGGTTTATTATCTGTAATGCCATAACACATTCGATTCCATCTATAAATAGTTCCGTTGTGCAGTCGCAAAGCTTTTAATTCCGGGATCTTATTATTTTTAATATCGTCCAACGAATTTTCGTTTATTTCCGCTGGCATTAATACCTGGAATCGCGTGATATCCTCTTTATAAATTTCTGTAATGGAATTATATATCCAATCTTTTCCAAAAGTTACACGCGGGCGCTGCTCGCGTATTTCATCAATGCTGTGACGCGTATCAATACTTTGTTGGAATAATGCAATGCGAATTTCACTCCATAACTCTTTTCCCATTAATAATGGCGAATTGGAAGTAACAGCTAATACCGGTGCGGATATTGCCAATGCCCAATTATATGCCGGAACAAATTCCTCCGGTTTAATCTGAAGATGCGATTGAAAACTTGTATTGCATGCCTCAAACATGATGCTGTCGTGCCTAATATGAATTTCATCCACACCCTTTAAATACAGATCAAATTTTCGTCCGCGTAAATTGCGCAATTTTTTGCTTAAATGATGATAACGATCAAGGGGAGTTAAATAATCTAGTGTTATTTCATTTCTCGAAATGGTAGGTAATATTCCCGCTAAAACTAATTTTGAATTTAATTTATCTGCAGATTTTTGTGCGCGATTAAATTTTTCCCAAAGGTCTTTTTCTATTGCCAAAAAACAGCCTGCTTTTAATTCCATCGGCTCCAGATTTATCTCTAAATTGTATTTTGCCAATTCAGTAGTAAAAGCCGGGTCATTGATATCAGCTAATATTTCCAGGGCATTGTTGTCAGGTTTCCAGTCCTCATTTACGATGCAAATCTCCTGCTCTGCTCCAATTCTTTCAATATCCCCTTCAAATGCGCGATTAGTCACCATTTGCTCCAATGCCTCTATGTCGTTTAGCAATGCATTTACAAATTGCATATACTTGCTCTTGGTCTCCTTGATCTTAGTTTTGCCTTCGTCCATTTTGCTAGTCTTGTTACTCAAATGTAAAATTAAACTTTCCTTTTTACAGTGATATAAATCATCTATCTATGAAATAGTTGCAATAAATTTTCTAAAATTGCAGTATTAAAGGTATGTATGGAACAACCGGGAGAACAATTGTCGGCAAAAAATCAAATGGCAGCAACTTGGAAACAAAAGTTAAAAGATGAATTTACGTTGCCATATTTTCTGCAAATTGAACAATTTTTGGATTCAGAAAAACAAAAAGGTTTGATTGTTTACCCTCCGGATAAGTGGATATTCAATGCTTATAATTTAACTCCTTTTGATAAAGTAAAAGTGATAATTCTGGGTCAGGATCCTTATCATGGCTTGGGACAGGCGCATGGATTGTGTTTTAGTGTTCAGCCTGGGGTAAAACCACCGCCATCTTTAGTGAATATTTTTAAGGAAATGAAAAATGATTTAGGCATTACAGCGCCTGCACACGGGTGTTTGGAAGCCTGGGCAAAACAAGGTGTTTTCCTATTGAATGCTATACTTACTGTAGAAAAAGATAAACCGGCAAGCCATCAAAAAATAGGATGGCAAAATTTTACTGATGCCACAATTAAGCATTTAAGCGATTATAGAGCGCATTTGGTGTTTATTTTATGGGGAGCTTTTGCGCAACAAAAAATCAGTTTAATCGACAGCAATAAACATTTCATTATTAAATCGCCGCATCCTTCACCGTTTAGTGCTGACAAAGGTTTTTACGGATCGAAACCTTTTTCAACGGCAAATAATTGGCTTGGCCGTCATGGCATAGAAAAAATAAATTGGGAAATTACATGATGAACAAATTTATAGCAACTGCAACTTTCTGTTTTTTTTAGTATTCCTTATATGTAAAGGATATGCACAAAAAATTAGTGTTGATTCGCTTATTAATATCACAAATACTGCGCCGGATGATACCAATAAGGTAATTGCATTCAGAGCTGTTTACGGGTTAACCGCCAATACAGATCCACGCAAAAGTATGGAGTATGGTTGGGGCGGTCTTGTTTTAGCAAAAAGAATTAAATGGGATAAAGGTATTGCAGGTTGTTATTTAAATTTAAGTAATGCGTATAGCAATTTAGGTAAATAGGATACAGCAATTCTAATACTAGATACAGCGCTCATTTATTCAAAGAAAGTAGGCGAAGATAAACGGACTGCCTTAGTGTATATTAATCGTGCGTCAGCTTATATTTATTTGAGCAAGTTAGACAAAGCGATGCAAGATGCTTTGGCTGCCTTGCCTTATGCCGAAAGTTCTCGTGATTTAGATCGATTGGCAAGAGTTTATATGACAATAGGAAACATTTACTTTTATCAAAAAGATTGGATAAATGCACAAGAATTTTACCAAAAATGTATTCCATTATTTAAGCAAATCGGTTTAAATAATATGGTTGGAACTGCAACTATGAATTTGGCAATTACTTATAAAAATAGAAACTTGTTAGATTCAGCTGCTATTCTTACACGCAAATTTATTGAAATTTTTACGCTAATTAACGACAATAAAAATTTAATACTTGCTCACGCAAATTTAGGAAAGGTTTTATCTATTAATAAAAGTTATACTGAAGCTGAATCGGAATTCAAGCAGGCAATTGGTCTTGCAGAATCTATTCAAGATGAGCAACAGGTCATTGCTAATTTGCAGTCGCTGGCTGAAATTTATTATTTACAAAAACAATACACTTTAGCGGAATCGATTTTACTTCCAATTTTTGATTCTGCTGTAGTATCAAATTTTTACAACGAACAAGTTGAAATTGCCGAAACTTTGTCAACCATGTTTGCCGAAACCGGTAAATATGATCTTGCATTTAAGTATTTACAAAAATATAATATTGCAAACGACACTTTAAGTAAACGAAAGCAAAATGATGCGCTGATGGCTTTGCAAGAGCAATATACAGCCGAACAACGCGAGAAGGAAATTGCATTGTTAAACACGACTACAGCCTTACAAGAAAAAGAAATTCAAAGCAAAAATTTGCTCAATATATTATTGGGTCTCGTGTTTGGTGTTGCCTTAGTAATTGGAATTATTATATGGAATCGATATCGGCTCAAGCAGCAACTTAAAGAAGTGCAATTGCGCATTAAAATCGCATCTGATTTGCATGATGACGTTGGCGCAACATTGAGCAGCATTAAAATGTGCAGCGAAATTATTAAACGCGATGAGATTGCGGTAAAGGTTAACACTCAATTGTTGCTTCAAAAAATAATTGAAAATTCAACAGAATCGATAGATAATATGAGCGATATTGTGTGGATGGTAAAACCAGGAAATGATAAATTGCAAAATTTAACGCAGCGTATTACCGAGTATGCCAATGGTATGTGCAATAGTGCAGGGTTAACCTTGCATGCCCATATTCAACCTGATTTAGGTGACATTGTTTTGCCAATGGAATTGAGGAGAGATGTATATTTAATTATTAAGTAATCATTAAATAATGCTGCGAAATATGGACAGGGTAAAAACTTATCGTTAAATATTTCAAAAGTTGGCTCTAATATAATTGCAGAAGTTATTGATGATGGAGTAGGATTTTCAATGGAAAATGCCAGAATTGGTAATGGTCTTTCAAATATGCGGGCAAGAGCGGTTAAACACAAAGGCAAACTCGATATTATTTCCGCTCCCGGTAAAGGATGTGCCATTAAATCAATAATACCTATCCCCCGAGTGCCGTATTTCGCAAAGCATACTCAAATATAATTTTGTTTAATTTTATAATATGAATGATATAAAAGTTGCTATTTTTGAATATGATAAACACTTACTTGAAAGTTTATATTATTTGGCAAATGCAATGCCAGGGTTTATTTGTATAAGAGTATATCCTGATTCCAACGATGCCGAATTCAAATTACAAAAAATACGCTGGATGTAATTTTAATTTATTTAGAAATGCTGGGCTTCAAAGGCATTCAAACACTGAAGTTGATAAAAGAAAAATTCCCTATTATTCAAGTTTTAATGCAAACTGTTTTTACCTGTAATTTGGCACCTAAAAACTAACTATGTGTTAAATTGAAATTTGTGTAAACGAATGTTATAAATATGTGACTACCACAAAAATACAAGTTGATCCATAACGAAAATACTTACCGCAGTATTAAAACTGTTATGCTGCTGAGGTTTACAAATTATAATGGTAGTGAGAATATTCGATTTGGTAAAGTTTATTCTTTAACTCAGGGTGCCGATTATTGTTTTTGGATCGTTGCCGAAAATTGAATACAATACTTACTTTTGAAAAGGATAAGCATGTGCTTGGAATTCATGGAGCAATAAACAAAGGTTTAGCAGGTAGTGTCGATCCAAAATTTAATGTATTATACAATTGTGAAGAATTGATGAAACTTTTCCTGTATTACATTAATCAATTCAAAACCGATGGAGCAGTATCCGGAACAATAACATTAAAAAATAGTTTACAAACTACAACCGGTTTTTCAAGGTTGAACGATGAATATTAGTTTAAGTTTGATGGTGATTATTATCATTCTGCTTTTTAATTTTTATTTAAATATGCTCCCCAATTGTGTATTTAATTCCACATAAAAAAGTTTCTATATATTTGAATAATGATAAAATGATCCATAAAACCTAAGCCTTAGGCTTGTGGAATGTTGATTGTATGTACCTAATGAAATAACATTCAGTTAACCTAAAATATTTTTATGAAAAAATTAAGCATTTGCGTAGTCATTGCAACAATAATTCTTTTTATTTTTTCGCCTCAGCATCTCAAGGCAAATTCTGAAAATAATAGTAATAATTTGAATTCCTATAAATTAAATACGATTAATTTATTTGATTTTGCAAAAGATGAGGATGGTGATGGAGTAAAAGATAAAAATGATGAGTGCCCGGGTACGCCTGGTGGAGTAGTGGTAGATAAAAAGGGATGTCCGGTGGATAACGATCTTGATGGAGTTGCCGATTTTCTCGATAAATGTCCATCAATAATGGGAGCAGTTGCATTAAACGGTTGTCCGGATAAGGATAAGGATGCGGTTGCAGATATTGATGATAGTTGTCCTGAAGTACCCGGTCTTGCAAGATTTATGGGATGTCCGGATAGTGATGGAGATGGTATTGAAGACGCAAAGGATAAATGCCCTAATGCAAAAGGACTTGATCTTTTTAAAGGTTGCCCCGATACAGATGGCGATGGTGTGGAAGATGCAGCAGATAAATGTCCGGATTCAAAAAAAGGAATTAAGGTAGATGCCACCGGATGTATCGCCGATTCAGATAGAGATGGGATTGCCGATTCAGAAGATAAATGTCCCGACACACCCAAAGGAATAAAAGTGGATGCAAAAGGTTGCGCTGCTGATACTGATGGTGATGGAATTATTGACACGCAGGATAAATGTCCAACTACAAAAGCAGAAGGTACTACAAATGGTTGCCCTGTTGTTAAGCCGGACGTTAAAAAGCGCCTTGATTTTGCTGCTAGAGGGATTTTATTTGAATCCGGAAAAGCAACATTAAAAACAAGTTCTTATGATATGTTAGATGAGGTGATAAGTATTTTAAAAGAATATCCTGACTATAATTTGCGAATTGGCGGACATACCGACAATGAAGGAAGCGATGAAACCAATTTCCAATTATCACAAGCTAGGGTGGATGCAGTTAAAGCGTATCTGCTCAGTAAAGGCGCCTCTGGAAGCAGAATGGATGCAACAGGTTATGGTGAGTCTAAACCCATATCAACCAATGAAACCTCAGTAGGTAAATCGCAAAACCGAAGAGTGGAACTTGAAATGTATCTGAAATAAATAATTCCCTATGTTGCATTTACCAGTACTATAAAATTAATAAAGTTCCATTTTTGATTAAACAGTTTGGGTTGAAATCTAAACTGTTTTTTCGTGTACTTGGGTTCCTAGAAAAATAACAATGTGTTAAAACAGAATTTGTGTAAAAGAATGACCTAAATTTGTGACTTCCACAAACATACCGGTTGACCAAATCACCTTACAAATGGCTTTTAATTGAAAAGTATTTCCGGTATTACCATAATGGAGAATTCAATATCTTTGGAAACAGTAAACGGGAAAATTGTATGTTGATGAAAAATATATTTATTGTTGGTATTTCTTTTCTGGTCTCTATTTTAAATGTTTCCATTTCAAATGCGCAACTAAATACAGATTCCTTAAAAAATCTCATAGATCATTCAGATAATGAGACTATTTTAATGCAGGCACTTAATCATTATGCCTATCAACTGTATCGTTCACAAGCTGATACCGCAATTTTTTATGCAAACAAGGCATTGAAACTTGCCGAAAAATCGAAAAACAACAAAGAAATCTTTTCTGCATTAAATTTATTGGGACTTGCCTATCAAACGAAAGGTTCCTATCACATTTCGTTAGATTATTTTAAGCGGGAATTGGAATATTTGCCTGAAAACGATCTCAATCGCGCCAAAACATATCATAATATGGCGCTTACCTATCGCCTTTTGGAAAATAATAATGACGCACTCAAAAATGAACTGCTTGCAATTAAGATATTTGAAATTAATCAGGATTCGGTTCTTATTGGAGCTGTTTATCAAACCATGTGTAATATTTATCGCGATCTGGGCGACTTTAATAAGGCGGAAGAATATATTTTAAAATCTATAAAAATATTTGAAAGTATAAAAAATACAGGTATTGATAATCGGTTATCAATGCTTGCAAATTCTTATACCAATTATGGAAATTTATTGCAAAAGGAAGGCAGACTCAACGAAGCTGTTGAAAAACATAATATGGGCGTTCAATTGCACAAAAAATCCGGCGATCTTTTTAATCTGGCATTTGCACATGAAAATTTAGGAGATGATTATGTGAAGTTGAAAAAATATAACGAAGCACTTTTAAATTACAATATTGCAAAAGAAATTATGCACCAATTAAACTCTGAAACTGATGTGGGATATGAACTTATGAATATTTCAAATGTTTATCAAATGACAGGAAATTATTCCAGTGCATTATTGAATCTCGACTCCGCTATGAATATTTTTACGAGAAACAATGCAGACGCTTATTTGTTAGAAGTTTACTTTAGTAAATATTCCATTTACGACCTTCTGAAAGATCCTGTAAATGCATTAGAAAACTATAAGAAGTATAACAAATTAAAAGATAGTTTAAATACAGAAGATAAAAAAAGTGAATTGTTGAGGTTAAAGGAGGAGTTTGAAACTGCTCAAAAGGAACAACAGATCACATTGTTGCAAACAGAGAACGCCTTGAAAGATAAAGAAAAACAAGTGCAAATCGTTTTCAGAAATATTGCTATACTTATCATTATTGTAGTTATATTTTTTGGAATTTTAATGTGGAACAGGTTTCGAATAAAGCAGCAGATAAAACAATTGGAGATTCGAAATAGTATTGCATCTGACCTCCACGATGATATCGGTTCCACTCTGAGCAGCATAAGTTTATACAGTGAAATGGTAAATGATCAGATCAAAGATATTAACCCGAAATCAGTTCCGCTTTTAAACCAGATCAGCAATAATTCAAAGGAAATGATTGAAAATATGAGTGATATTGTTTGGGCAATAAAACCTTCGAACGATGTTTTTAAATATATAGAAAGCAGGATGTTTAATTTTGCTACGGAAATTTGCAATGTAAAAAATATTCATTTAATTTTTAATCGCAATGAGCTGCTTGAACATTTTAATCTTCCAATGCAACAGCGACGCGACCTGTATTTAATTTTTAAAGAGGCAATCAATAACGCAGTTAAATATTCTGGCTGTACAGAAATTGAGATTCGGTTTCAAAAAACACAATCCACTTTTATAATGGAAATCACCGACAACGGTGTCGGTTTTGCTAAGGAATTGCTCAATGGTAGCAAGCAAAAAATATTCACGCATGGCGGAAATGGGTTAACCAATATGCAAATGCGTGCTGCCGAGCACAAGGGAAAGTGTGAGGTTGCTACTTCGCCGGGAAATGGAACCAAAATCACCCTTGCACTTCCTATCCCCTAATTGTGGTATTTTAAAAGCATTGAGGTGTATTATCTTTGTATTAATTATTGTTTATGCGAGATATCAGAGTTGCTATATTTGAAGATAATAAACACCTTAGGGAAAGTTTATATTACCTTATCAACGGAACAGATGGGTTTACCTGCGTGGGTGCTTATCCCGACTGTAGTGAACTCTTATTTCAATTGAACAAAAATATGCCTGATGTAGTTTTAATGGATATAGAAATGCCCGGAATAAATGGTATAGAAGGTGTAAAGTTAATCCGAAAAAATTTGCCTGGAATTTATGTGTTAATGCAAACAGTATTTTACGACGATGAAAATATCTTTAATGCCGTTTGTGCAGGTGCATCAGGGTACATTTTAAAATCTACCTCACCGGCAAATTATGTAGAGGCGATCCGTGATGTGAAAAATGGAGGTTCGCCTATGACCGGATCAATTGCAAGACGCGTGTTGGAATTATTCCAGAAAAATATTTCTCCAAACATCAATTCTGATTATCAGTTAACGCCTAAAGAAAAGGAAATTTTACACCAAATGATTCAAGGTAAAAGTTTTAAAATGGTTGCCGATGCGCTAAATATTACCTACGAGACTGTGAGAACTCATATGAAAAGTATTTATAACAAACTGCACGTTAATTCAAATACCGAAGCTGTGAGTAAGGCAATTCGCGAAAAAATAGTTTAAGTTTCCCGCCCTTTTATCATCTGATCCAAAATGGAAGAGTTTTTCTTCATTTTTTCTTCCTGATCATTTATTTGAAATAACAATCCGATCCCAAAATTTATATATTGTTGAATTTTAAATTCTACTTTATTGAATACTAATCTGTTAAAATTTTCAACAAGTTATCAAATATTTTTAGTATTAATCCGCATTTAAATCCCCTTTCCCCCAATTGTGGTATTTCACAGGTTTGTTTAAACAGACAATTTTGTAATCTAAATTAAGCAATATGAAAAAAGTATTTACAACTGCGTGCATTTTATTTGTGGTCTCTCAAATAAAGTTATCAGCACAAACCAATACATTTCCTTTAACAGGAAGTGCTGGTGTTGGGACCATTGCCCCTAACGCATCTTCCATTGTGGAATTGCAATCAACCACGCAAGGCTTGCTAGCCCCGCGAATGACCAAAGTGCAACGCGATGCTATTGTTGCTCCCGCAACCGGACTTTTGATTTTTCAAACAAATTCAACGCCCGGATTTTATTATTATTCCGGTGCTGCATGGACTGCAATTTCCACCAAAGGAGCAAATACGAGTTTGTCGAATTTGATTGCCGGAACTGCCATTAATCAAAGTTTAACACCAAACGCAAACAACACTTTAGATCTCGGTTCTTCACTTTTAAACTGGAATGAAATCTATGTAAATGCCATAAAATTTATGGATGGCAGCACGCAAACAACTGCAGGTGGTGGTGCAACTTATACTGCAGGCAGCGGTATTAGTATTGCGGGAACGGTAATAACAAATACCGGAGATACAAATGGAGCAGATGATATTACAACTGCTACAAATCTTACCGGCGATGTAACAGGATTATATAACAATTTGCAAATTGGAAGTGGTGCAGTGGGCTCAACTGAAATTGCTGACGGTACTGTTTCTTCTACCGATATTTTAAACGCAACAATTGCAGCTGACGATCTTAGTGCAATGGGTGCAGCTTCCGGACAAATAATGCAATGGAATGGAACTTCTTGGGTTGCAACAACTCCTGCCGGCACAACTTATACGGCTGGCACTGGTATTAGTATTGCTGGAACTGTAATAACAAATACAGGCGATACAAATGGAGCGGATGATGTTACAACTGCTACAAATCACAGCGGAGATGTAACAGGATTATTTAATAATTTACAAATTGGAACTGGTGCAGTAGGCTCAACAGAAATTGCTGATGGTACTGTTTCTTCTACTGATATTTTAAATTCAACAATTGCTGCTGCTGATCTAAGTGCTATGGGTGCAATATCTGGTCAGGTTATGCAATGGAACGGAACTTCATGGTTAGCAACAACACCGGCTGCTGGTGCTGAAACAGATCCTCAGGTTGGAGTTATCTCCACAGATTTTATTCCTCGATGGAATGGTACATCGCTCGTTACCGGAGCAATAGTGGATAATGGTGATAATATTTCTGTCGGTTGGAATAGTACTGGTATCGACTTAGAAGCTTCTGCATCTTTTTATAATAATGAAAGCATAGTAATTGATGAGGATGCAGCTTTAAAAGCTGTGAATCAAACAGTTTCTGTTGGTGGCACGGCTACCGAGCTTGCCTCCGCAAAACTCGGTTTTAATTCTTCTGGAATGTTCATTTTTGAAGCACCTGTTAGCCATGTTGGTGTTTGGGGAAATGCTTCAACCTCTATAGGTAATTCTGCAGCAGTTTATGCAAATAATTATTCAACCGGAACAACGAATTATGGTGTTGTTGCAAAAAGTTTTGGAGCAGGCACTACAAACTATGGTATTTGGGCAAAAGCATATGGTGCAACAAATAACTACGCAGGATATTTCGATGGCGATGTTGTAATTACAGGTACTGATCAAACGCTAACCGTACAAGGTACTGACCCCTACATTCAAATGGTGAGCGGGTTCGAAGATATTGGTTATTTAAGAGCTGATGGCGAAGACATTATGCTCGCTTTAAACGCAGCAAACGATGATGGTAAATTAATTCTACGCTCAAATGGTGTGAATAGAATGTATATCAACGACAATGGCGATATAGTGATGGGAAGTACTACTGTTGCTCCTAAAGCTGGTTATAAATTAAGTGTTGATGGTAAAGTTGTTTGCGAAGAATTACTCGTTCAATTAAGCCCGTGGCCAGATTATGTTTTCAAACCAGAATATAAATTAGCATCACTTTTAGAAGTAGAGCAATTTATCCTTAAAAATAATCACTTACCAGGTATTCCAACCGCAGCTGAAGTGGAATCTGAAGGATTAAATGTAGGACAAATGCAACAACTTATGATGGAAAAAATTGAAGAGTTAACACTCTATATGATTGACCTGAAGAAAGAAAATGATGCACTAAAGGCAGAAGTAGAAGCATTAAAGAAATAATTGTTCACTATTCTTAAATTAAAGAAAATGAAACGAATTGAACATAATATAAAATGGTTGCTTAGCACTGTTTTATTAATAGGATCATTCAACGCTTTTGCCCAAACTGTTCAGGTATTAGGTGGCGATAAGCCCCATCTCGAATGTGTTACAGAAGAAGATTACCAAGAGTATATGCGGCCCGCAATTGAAAAAAATATTTCAAGACTTCGCAGTGAAGGTAAATTGCAGGCAGATATTGCACCAAAAATGGGCGGAGAGGTAAAACTTGCCTGGCCATTGAGAATGACTCCCGAATATCAGGCAATAGAAGGGGTGAATTCCTATTTTTATATTGGCAACTTTGCCGACATCGATCACGATCCTTATTACAGATTAGATTGGCAATGTAATACCGCATTAGGTGCCGATTATACTTTTGGTGGCGCAAAAAATTATGATCAACACAATGGTGCCGACATCGTACCTTATCCATTTCCATGGCAAATGATGGATGACGAAAGTGTTGATATAATTGCTGCTGCCGATGGTCAGGTAATTCATATGTACGACGGAAATACCATTGACAGAAACTGCGATACACCGCATGTTTTTAATGACGAGCCATTTAATGGTGGTTATTACGGAAATTTTGTTGCGCTTTTGCATGACGATATGTCAATAACTATATATGCCCATATGAAAATTGGAACAATGGCTGATCTTGCTATTGATGATTATGTTGTTGCTGGTCAATACCTCGGTAAAATGGGAAGCTCCGGAAATTCCGGTGCACCACATATACACTTTGAATTCCGTCCAACAGAATACGGCCAATACGACGAGCCATGGTTCGATCCTGAAGGATGTAATGATGACCTAACAGAAAGCAGATGGATTGATCAGATTCCATATTTTGAACCAGAGGTTTTAAGAGTATCAACACATGATGCGTTGCCTGTATTTAAAACATGCGCTGAATACGAATCTGGTAGTAACGAAACAGTTAATTTTTCTAATCATTTTACCACTGCCGAAGTGCTCATGATTAGCGTTGCAATGCGCGATTTTTTCTTTGGAGATGATCTCGATGTTGATATCATTTCAAGTGCAGGAATTATTTTGGAAGATATGGACTGGGTGTCTGCTTCCAATTATTACAGAGAGATATTTTTATTTACAACCTCTTTGTCAGGTTATGCAACAGGAACATATAAAATCAGAGTAACGCATCAGGGTAAATCTTATTATCATTATTTCACTGTCAATTGTCCCGCTGCTACAACACTCACCGGAACCCATACTGGTGTAAAGGGATATTTAAACGGAGATTATATCGCTTCCACCGCAACTATTTCGGGTGTAACTACAAATGATGTTCTTTATGAAGCAGAAAATTATGTTAAACTTAATGTAGGTTTTCAGGCAACAGCGAATTGTGCATTCAAAGCACAGGTGGATCCTTGTACTATCGGTGCCTTAAAAAATATTCAAACAATAGTGGAGAATAATCAAATGTCAGTTTATCCTAATCCGAATTTTGGAAATTTTGAATTGTATTATTTTACTGATGAACCTTCTGATAAATATTTTCTAATTCGCAATCTTGTTGGAGAAATAATTTATTCTTCCTCAAAATTAAATGACATAAATCTTTTTACTGAACAAATTGATTTATCTAATCAGGCAAAAGGAATTTATTTAATTGAATTTTACAATGGTAAATTTGTAGAAACTGCAAAAGTAGTTGTTCAATAACTTGATATTAAAAAAAATAAAAGCCCTGCAATTTGATTGCAGGGCTTTTTTATGAAGAAAAAACCTGCATATAATTAATTTTATTCACGGTTAAAATATAATTAAAAGCAGAATCATTTTTGGTTCATACTTCCGTATAATTTTCCCTTATTAACATCTTCTCAGGTTAGCAGGTTTATAAATAATTTTAACATTCCCTGCGTTTTGTTTTAAAGTTTGTTATTTTAGTTCCTTATTTCGGTAAACTCAACCCCCTTGGAATACCAAACTATAATGCACACGATAAGAAAAAACCTATTGATCATTATTGCAATTGTGAGTTCCTATACAGGTTTTTCGCAAGCTACAGAGGCATGGTACATTCGCAGAACAGCTCCTGAACCGTGGACCTGGTGCCCGGTACTCAACACCAATATCACCGAAATGGACAATGTTTTCGGAGTTGGTGGATGGAATTCCGGTTACTTCACTTCCGTTGATCCCGCTGTCGCTTTTGGTCCTACCTCAAAATTTGTATTTCTGGAAGGAGGTGATGATCACGCTATTGAATTGAAAAATTTCCTCACTACGAATATAACTGCAATCGAAAACTGGGTTTTCAACGGCGGGTCACTTTTCTTAAATGCAGCACCAAATGAAGGTGCCGATATCAACTTTGGTTTCGGTGGAACTTTGCTTGACTATACCCCGGGTGTTTATATGTCAAATTGTAATGCAGCTGTTGCTACGCATCCTATATTTCTTGGCCCCTACACTCCTGCCGGAACCTCCTGGTCTGGGACTTCTTTTACCCATGCAAAAGTTACGGGAACTTGTCTTACCACACTCATTAAAGATGCATTTTCAACCAATATTGCCTGCGCGGAAAAACACTGGGGAACCGGTTGTGTGATTTTCGGAAGTATGACAGTCTCCGGTTGGCATTCACCATTTACAAATGCTCGTAACATGAGGCAAAATATTTTCGTCTATCTCTATGATTTCGTTGGTGTAAATGCAGGCGATTTTTCTTATCCTGATTCTATTTATTGTCAGGATGAACTTAATCCCTTTCCTATAATCGATCCGGGTGCCGATACAGGAGTTTATGCTGCTACTCCCACCGGGCTTGTTATTGATAGTTTAACAGGAGAAATTGACCTAAGTTTATGCGAACCGGGAACATATGTTATCACAAATGGAGCTGTAATAGATTGTGTACCTTCCTCTTTTACTTTAATTGTAGGAGATGATCCTGTTGCAACTTTTTCCTATATTGGTGCACCATATTGTGTAGATGAACCCGATAAATCACCAATTTTTCCGGGCGGCGGAACACCGGGCGCCTTTACTTCATCACCCGTCGGATTATCCATTAATCCGGCAACCGGAACTATATTCGTTAGCGCTTCAGCCCCAGGCACCTACACAGTTACAAATACTGTCACCAGTTTATATTGCGGTGTTGAAACCTATGACTTTACCGTTGTTATTAATCCAACATATAATATTATTGTTGACGCAGATATTTGCGACGATATTACCTATACGCTGCCCGATGGAACTGTTGTTACAACCTCCGGAACGTATATAAATAATTTTCTTACTGCTGCAGGATGCGATTCGGTGATCACCACAAATTTAGCAGTTCATACGGCATCCTCCATTACTATTAATGCCTCAATTTGCAGCGGCGATACCTACATTTTACCCGATGGAACTGCAACCGGAGTTTCAGGTGCGTACGTGTTGAATTTTCCAACACCCTATGGATGTGATTCTTTTATTACTACAATTCTCGATGTAAATGATGTGTATACATTTACTCAAAATATAGCTATCTGTACAGGAGAAACCTATGTTTTGCCTGATGGCACCATAACCGGCGCAACCGGTTCCTATATAACCAATTTAATTACTGCTGCCGGTTGTGATTCTGTGATCACAACTAATTTAATGGTATATCCAACCTATGCATTACCTGTTGCGGCTTCCATCTGTTCAGGAGATATTTATACCTTGCCTGACGGAACTACAACAGGTGCGACAGGAGTATATGTAACAATACTTCCTACCATTTACGATTGCGATTCTGTAATTACAACAACCCTTACTGTTGATCCGGTATATTTTCCGATAGTTGATGCGCAAATTTGTGAAGGTGATGTTTATCTGCTTCCCGGCGGAATTTCGGTAAATGTAAGTGGAACTTATTTAAGCAATTATTTAACAGTTAATGGATGTGATTCCATTATTACAACAAATCTTATCGTTAATCCATTGCCTGTAATTAATTTTCCTGTAGACGATGTCGTTTGTTTGGAAGATATTCCATTTACTTTGTATGCCTCTCCTTACGGAGGTGCTTATACAGGTACTGGTATGTCAGGAACTACTTTCGACCCCGCAACGGCAGGGGTGGGCGGTCCTTATCAAATTGATTATACTTATACAGATGCAAATGGATGCACCTCCTCAGCAAGTGTATTTATAAGTGTTGATCAAAATTTTGCAGATGCCTGGGGAGACACAACAATTTATTCCGGAGAACCTGCAGTGCTATACAGCGAGGCGGGAGGTGATTATTTATGGACTCCGCCTACTCAGATTATTTGCGATTATTGTTCTACTACTAATGCATATCCACTTGAATCTATAACGTATACAATTAATTCTGTAAATGAAAATGGATGTATTGCAAATGATAATATGTTTGTAACAGTATTGCCAAATCCCGGTAATGGTGTATTTATTCCAAATACATTTACTCCAAATGGCGATAACGTAAATGACTATTTCTTTGCTTACGGATATAATCTTACCATGATCAAAAGTATGATGATATTTGATCGTTGGGGAGAATTACTTTTTTATAAGGAAAATATTCCGGGAGGAGTGGAAAGTGAAGGATGGGATGGAACTATGGCGGGTAAAGAATTAAATGAAGGTGTTTATGCTTTTGTAACTGAACTTACATTTACTAATGGAGTTACTACAGTCTTCAAAGGAAATATCACACTTATAAAATAAAATTACAATTTGTAAAATCAAAATAATGTTTTGCACCCGTTTTTAAAAAGTTTATTTTGCCCGTGTATAACTAATTCATGCTGTGGCATTTTTTTGATCTTCATGCTCCATTATCAATTCCCATACCTATTTTTGTGTGAAATTTAAACAATGGCACTCAAAAAAATAACCGACAATTTGTATCAAATTCCACTCGGGCCGGTTAATGCGTTTTTGTTAATTGATGGCGAGCAACTTATTTTGATTGATACCGGATTTAAAAATGATCATACTAAAATTTTAAAAGCACTAAAGCTTTTAAATAGGGGACCTGCAGATATTAAACATATCATACTAACACACAGTCACCCTGATCATGCCGGTGCATTGGCCGACCTTGTATATATTTCGGGTGCAAAAACTTATATGCATTCAGAAGATGCTGCATTGATTCGCCAAGGACTTGCAGGGCGATTGCCACATGAAGTATCGCCCGAAATTCTAAATAAAATTTTATATCATTTATTTATTAAAAGATCAGCAAATAAAAATGACGTGGTTCAAATTGATGTGGAATTAAAGGATAATGAAATTCTGCCATTAGCCGGTGGAATTGATATAATTTATACTCCCGGACATTCATTGGGTCATGTTAGTTTGTATGTAAAAGATCTTGATCTTTTAATTGCAGGTGATATTTGTTCTAACCTGATGGGTTTAAAATTTAGCACCGTTTATGAAAATACAGCGGAAGGAATAAGGTCAATAAAGAAGGTAGCAAATTATTCTTTCAATATTGCTGTTTTTGGACATGGAAATGCAATATTAAAAAACGCAAATGTATTGCTTGCAAATAAATTTAAATCGTATCAGGAAAAATAAATATTAATTATTTTTCATTTTACAGTTCCCAACTTAACCCCTTCAGTTATTTCAGTATTCATATGCAATTCGCCATTGCTTTTAACCAACACAATAAATTAAAATTAGCGAATACCTGCACAGCTCGAAGATATGACAAAACATTTTGAAGAAAATTTGGCAGAAAAACAACAATGTTCGAATAAAATCGCATTTTGTGAAAGTGTGTTTGATGGGGGCTGATTAAATTCATTTACTGCCAGTAGCTTTTTTTTAAAGGGTTAATAATTAATTTCCAGGTGCAGGAAATTGCATATTCTGCACTTCCTCACGAAGCGATTCCACATCCCATCCCTCATCCTTATTCAGATCAATTGCACGCATATCAGCAAGTAAATATTCTTCCAGTTCAGAAATACTTTGTTTTGCAGTGGAAATAAATTCTTTTCTGTCGTGACGCACTGCTGCAAGTTTTTTCAAATTCATCTCGTCATGTTTTCTGAAAATTCTGGAAAGTCGTGTTGCACGATAAGTTCTATGACCTAAAATATTTAATGCATCAACTCCCATTCGCAGCGAGGTGTCTAATGTTTCTCTGTAAATATGTAAAATTCCTTCATCCATAAATTGGAACGAATCAGGTCTGTCATATGCGCGAACCATAATCTGTAAATTGGGAAAATGTTTTTTAACAATTCTCACAAGCATTACGCATTTTTCAGGAGTGTCTAATGTTATAATAATCAATTTTGCATCATCAGCACCTGCACTTTTAAGCAGATCATATCTTGTAGCATCTCCATAATAAACTTTGCGTCCGAGTTTGCGCAATAATTCAACACGATCGCTATCAAGATCCAATACCGTGGTTCCAACATCATTGGCTTTTAAAAACCTTCCTACAATACTTCCAAATCTTCCAAATCCAGCAATTATTACAGGATTTTTTTCATCAATAATGTCCGGTTCAATATCCTGCGCTTTTTCTTTAATTCCAACGCGAGGAATTATGAGCTTCTCATTTATAATATTAACCAGCGGTGTCAAGGCCATCGTAATGGCAACTACAGCCATTAATATGTTTACGGTTTCGTTGTTGATTATTCCCAGTTGTAATACAAAACTTAATAATACAAATGCAAATTCTCCAACCTGACTTAATCCCAAAGAAAATATTGCATTTTGATCAGTTCCCATTTTGAATGACTTGCCGAGAATAAATAATATGATGGATTTTATTAGGGGAATTGCTACAACTAATCCTGCAATTAATAAAGGATTTTCAATTATCAATCTGAAATTAATAGAAGCGCCTACAGCAATAAAAAATAATCCTAATAATAATCCTTTAAATGGTTCTATATCACTTTCCAGTTCATGTCTGTATTCGCTGTTTGCCAATACAACTCCTGCTAAAAATGTTCCTAACGCAGGACTTAATCCAACAAGTGTCATCAATACAGTAATGCCAACAACTAATAATAAAGCAGTAGCTGTAAATAATTCGCGTAATCTTGTTGCCGCTACAAATCGCAATAAGGGTCTAACCAAAGTTCTTCCTGCAAAAATGATAAACGCAACTGCTCCCAATACGGAAATTGTTTGTAACCAGCCGGGAAAATTTTCAATTAACGTAGTGGATCCGTGTTCTCCGGAAGGTTCAGTTACAATTTGATGTACTACAAGTAAAGGCATTAATGCGAGAATGGGAATTACCGCAATATCCTGAAATAATAAAACAGCAAAAGAATTTTGTCCTGCCGATGTCTGCATCATTCCTTTTTCATTGAGTGTCTGCAACACAATTGCGGTACTCGACATTGCAAGTATCATCCCAATGGCAATAGCCTCATTCCAATGCAGACCAATCGCGATTGCTAGAAGAGAAAATACAACTGTTGAAGCTAATACCTGTAATCCACCCAAACCAACTATAGGTTTTCTCATTCGCCACAATAAAGAAGGTTCAAGTTCCAATCCTACTAAAAACAACATCATTACAACACCGAATTCAGCAAAATGCATAATATCTTTCCCTTCCTCCCCAACAAAACCCATTACAAAAGGACCTATTATAATTCCGGCAATTAAATATCCCAATACAGAACCTAACCCTAATCTCTTGGCAATAGGAACAAAAATTACTGCGGCTAATAAATAAACAAAGGCCTGAAATAAAAAATTACTTTCCATATTTAATTGTTTGAAATAACCGTGGATGGAATAAGCTCGTTTAGATAAGATACTTTTTTAAGCTGATCTAAAGTAAACTTGCCCTGAGTTAAACCAATCAGAATTTGTTTATAATTATCAGCATATACCTTCCGCTCCTGATCGTTGGCACGATGTGTTCCATGCATAACAAAAGGAGGCAGATAGGTCATTTTACACAAGGTTACCGTTTGCTCGAAAGGAGCTAAAAATTGATTCAGCGAATATTTATTAAAACCGCCTTCCTGATATCCGAATTGTGGTCCACCGGTGGTAATTGCATTGAACAACCATTTATCCTTTAAATTATTTCCATCCTTTCCATAGGCCCAACCATGCTCCAGAACGAGGTCTATCCATTGTTTTAAAAGGGGAGGACAACTGTACCAATAAAAAGGGAATTGCCAAACTATAATATCGTGGTTTATCAATAAACGCTGCTCGCGGTCTACATCTATATC
>CAZXBG010000040.1:0-20051 GCA_964638865.1 uncultured Chitinophagales bacterium
CCTCACGATTCAGGAAATGAGTAATGAGTTATGAGTAATGAGTTTGATCTGAGTAAGATTAGAAGTCACGCCTCACGATTGACGAAATGAGTAATGAGTTATGAGTAATGAGTTTGATCTGAGTAAGATTAGAACTCACGCCTCACGATTGACGATTCACGATCTGAAATAAATTCAGGAATCTATAATTTCAATCCACTAACAAATGACTTTCACAAAATCATATCCCCCACTGCAACAATGTCTTCATTTTTAAGCCAGCCCACATTTCCATCCGGCATTTTAACTTCTGTCCAACTATTATCTGATTCTAAAACCTGCACTTTTAAACCTTCGTGAATTAAAAACATATTAGTGCTGCTTTCGTTGGGTTCGCTTTTAACTATGGAGCTTGGCGACATAACAATTGCAAATTGATAATTCTTATCATAATTATTTCTGGCAAATACAGAAACCAGGGTTAAAACAAAAATGACGAGTGAGATCACAAAACCAAAAAAACCATATCGCTGAAAGTTTCTTTTTTTAGCATATCGATAAATTGCAAATCCGCTGAGAGCTGTCCATAAAAATAATATACAAAAGAATGCCCAACTGTGAACGGAGAAAATTTTAATAAAATTGTGCGACCAGATCGTAACTAAAGATTGATTTATAGGATCCATTTTATCTCTTATTCTCAAATTTACAAGTTCGAGATTGTATTTAATATCTTCCTTTCGCCCATCATAAAATAATGCGCGTTCATAATTTAAAACAGAGAGGCCTAGTTTATCGGTTTTATAATAACAATTCCCAAGATTGTAATATAAGGTTGCGCTGGGCCCGTTTTGCGCCAATAAGTTTTCGTAAATCGCTATCGATTTTTCATATTTGCCCTTCTCGTACATTACATTGCCATATACAAAGGTTGTAGTATCAATATTAGTAGCAGTACTATCCGCCTGGCCGAATAGCGGCAATACAAGAATAAAAAAGAAAAGTGATGAAATACATTTTTTTCTCATTTTATTTCCGTTTCCAATTTAGTAATAATATCTACTGCATCTTTATACACATGCTCCAGAGTAGCAGAACTTAACTGTGGGGCAAATAATGAAACTTCGCAGGTGTTTAAGAGTTGTAATGTATTGTCAGATGTGTTTTCTGAAACCTGTTGGCGCAATAAAACCTCGCGAATATTTTCCTTTGAAAGATCTCCTTGTTTGATATTGAGTTTATCTCCCAAATATCCCCACATTGTTTTAATAATTTCGTCGTAAAAGGCTTTTGTATTATTTGTTTTAACAAATTCATTAGCTTTTAACAATCTTTTTTTTGCCGTAATGTTTGCTTTTGAATACTTGAGTGCTACATGATCCTTTAATATTTTTTTGCGTTTGCCGGTCATCACAAAAATTCCAATACCGGCAAAAAATGGCAGTCCGAGTAAAGTATAAAACACACCCGTTCCATAAAACTGATTTGCAGTATTTTTATAATTAGGTCCGGTTTTTTTGATATACCTGATATCGTTTGCGAGCATCTCCACATCCTCTTTATTTGCGGCATAATTTCCTGCTGAAGGATTATAGCCGGGACCTGCTTCTACATTTACTTTATAAGTTTCGGATGTTATTGTTTCATATTTTTTCTTTGCCGGATCTAAAAAAGACCACGAATATGCAGGAATCGTAAACTCTCCGGGGGACCTTGGAATCAATAAGTATTCATAGGTTTTAGTATTTCCGTTGGTAGAGGTTTTAGGATCATATGTTTCCCAACCCGGAGGAAGATCTAATTCTGGTGCGTTAAATAATTCCAAATTTCCGTTGCCGGTAATCATTACTCTGTAGGTGAGTGGTTCATCTGTTTTGGTTGATGTTGCATTCAATTCGGTTTTCATACTGAATTTACCAACGGCTCCATTAAAATCGGCAGGGGTATTTGCAGGAATTTCAAGCACATTCACTTTTACCGTTGAAGAGGAAACTGATGCCCGAACTTCTTTGTTTCCTGAACTGAAAGGACTGGAAAAAAAATCATCTAAATAATCCTGCATAGGATCAGCTGATTTAGTTTTTTGTTTTTTCAGATGCACTCCAAATAAACCATCCAATGTGATAGGATCTATCTCTAATTTCCCTGCCTTTTGTGCTGTGAGTATTGTTTTTTTAAAGGTGCTCACTTCATACACTTCTCCATTTATTGTTTCCGTTTGTGATTGTTGTTCACTTAATTCAACTTCCTTTGCATAAAATCCATCGTATTTCGGAACCTTTACGGCTTGCATAATTCTATATCCGTAAATGGAAGAATTTTTTTTGACACAAAATTTCATCGTAACTGTAATATCTTCCCCTTTAAATATTTCCTGATCACTAACCTCCGTTTTTATTAAAACGTTTTCCTGTATGTAGGTATTAATATCGGCACTGGCTTCGTTTTGTTTCGTTGTTTGCTCCGTTGAATTGTTTTGTGTTGAGGTTGGTTTATCTACAATCTCCACAACAATAGGTTGTGAAGAAAGTGTTTTATCATCCACCTTAACATAAGCGGCTCCAATTGTGAATTTTCCAATATTTTTTGGCTGCAGCACATAAGCATAAGCAATAGATGATGTTACCTTCCCATTTGTGATCATTGTGCTCGACGATTGATTCGGACCTCCCATTACCATAAAATCGGCCATTGCGGGAGGGCGAAAATCTTTAATAGAACCACCATTAATTAAAGTAATGGTCAGTTGAAATCTTTCGCTAAGTGCAACCTTCGATTTACTCACACTTGCAGTTAAAGAAGCCTGTTGTGCAAATAATTGCACAATAAACAATATCATAATACCGGTTGTAAAGAACTTTTTCATAATTACCAATCTTTTTCTGCCTCTGCTCCTGCGGCCTGTACTTTTTGTTTATTTACCTTTTCCTGTACATTTTTATCATCCTCATTCAGTGCCTGCATTATGCGTTCTAACTCCTCTTTACTATACTGCTTTGGTTGTGATTGTTTTTGTTCCTGTTGTTGATCTTTTGGTGGTTGTTGGTCTTTGTTCTTATCTTGCGGTTCCTCCTTTTTTTGTTCGTCTTTTTTCTGATCCTCTTTCTTATCGTCTTGATTTTTATTTTGTTGCTGCTGTTGCTGTTGAATCATTTTTTGTGCGTATGCAAGATTGTATTTAGTATCGGCATCTTCCGGATTATTGCGCAATGCCTGTTTGTATGCATTAATACTTTCCTCATACTTTTTTTGTTGCAATAGGGTATTTCCCATATTGTGATAAGCCTGTGCTCTTATTTCCGGATCATCTGTATTCTCTGCAGTTTTTCTAAATTGGTTAAGCGCTCCTTCATAATCTTGTTGCTGAAATAAAGAATTTCCCAAATTAAAATTACCGGCATCGGATGCAGGATTTGTGATCAATGCATCATTATAACTTTTTTGTGCGCCATTAAAATCCTTTTCATTGTATTTTTGATTTCCTTCCTGAATTGCAACATTTTCTTTTTGTGCCATTAATAAGGAAGAGCTCAACAATAAAAATATAATTATTGTATATTTCATATCAGCTTTTTTTGTCTGCATCAAATAAATTAATTTTTTCCAGCCATTTCGGTTTTTTGTCCGATAAAAAGAATTCCAATGTCAAAAATAACAATCCAATTCCCAAAAATATCTGAAAGTGATTAGCATATTCAGAAAACTCAAAACTGTCGTCTTTTGTTTTATCCAATGCATCAATTTCTTCATATACTTTTTGTATTACTTTTCGTCCTTCACTAACATTCATGTATAATCCGTTCGACTCAGAAGCTAATTGCTGCATCATTTGTTCATTCAGTTTAGTTAGCACTATATTGCCTTCTTTGTCTTTTTTAAATCCATCAGATATATTTCCTTTTTTTAATGGAATAGGCCCCCCGTTTTTAGTACCAACGCCTAGGGTTATAATTTTAATATTTTTATCGGCTGCTTCTTTTGCCATTTCCACGGCATTTTTATCATGACTTTCTCCATCTGTAATGATGATAATTGCCTTTCCTTTTTTGGAGCCTTCTTCACCACCGGTTTCAAATTCCACTAAAGCAGTCTCAATTGCTTTTCCAATATTTGTTCCTTGAGATGATACCATTCCGGTGTTAATGGTATTCAAATACATGAGTGCTGCACGCGAATCGCCGGTCAAAGGCATTTGAACGTAACTCTGACCTGCAAAAACAATGAGACCTATTTTATTAGAAGCAAGTTTTTCAATCAGCTGACTCGTTGTGAGTTTTGCCTGTTCAAGTCTGTCGGGTTTTACATCTGTTGCCAGCATGCTATTGGAAACATCAAAACAAATGATCACTTCTGCACTTTCCCCGGTTATTTTTTGTTTTTTTGATCCCATACGAAGATTTGCAAGTCCGATAATGAAACAAACGAGTGTTAGCAACAATAAGGAGAACTTTATCCACTTTCTTTTGAGTGAATTTTGTTGCATCAGGCGATTGATCAAATGTTCGTCACCTAATTTTTTAATTGCCTTGCTTCGCCATAAAAGATAAAAATAAAATAGCGTTATTGCCGCCGGAAGCAGAAATAATAAATATAAATATGTATTATTTTCGAATTGCATTTATGTTACTGATCTAAAAATTGTAAACGTTAAAATTAATTCAATTAATAATAAAATTAATCCGGCCAAGGCAAACAGGTGAAATTGTTCATCGTATCTCCGGGTAATATCTACTTCTATTTTTTGTTTTTCAATAGTATCAATCTCTTTATAAATTTCTGTAAGTTTTTCTTTTGAAGTTGCTTTAAAGTATGTGCCTCCGGTAATATCCGCAATTTCCTTTAAAGTGGTTTCATCAAATGAAATTCGCGGATCGAGATCAAAAACCCTTCTTCCATTTTTATCTACAACCGGAATAGGCATATTTGTTTCACTTCCCACCCCTATGGTATAAACACGAATATTTAATTGTTTGGCAGCATTTGCCGCATCTATTGGCGAAAACTTTCCACCCATTCTAACTCCATCAGTAAGCAGTATTATTACTTTGGTGCTCAACTTCGTGGTATCTGCCAATCTGTTTACCGCCATAAATAATCCATCTCCTATTGCAGTGCCATCTTGCAGATACCAATTATCTGCATTATCAACCTGTGTTTTTAGTAATTCATGATCGAGTGTTGCAGGACATTGGGTAAATGTTTCTCCGGCAAAAACAACAAGACCTATTCTATCACCCGGGCGACTGTCAATAAATTCTTTTGCTGCAACTTTTGCTGCTTCCATTCTGTTTGGCCTGAAATCGATTGCATACATACTTGTTGAAACGTCGAGCGACAACATCATATCTATTCCCTCTGAGGAAATTCTTTTATTGCTGAAACCCGTTTGTGGTCGTGCAAGAGCAATTACGATCATGATTAAACTCAATATCCTCAAAACAAATAAAGCAGGCAACCATTTAATTTTAACAGGAGTATTTTTTTTGTTTTGTAAACCCCCTAATGAAGAAATTTTAAACTCTACATATTTATCGCGACTGCGATTTTTATAATAATAGATGTAAAGAGGCAGCAATAAAAGCAGCAGAAAGAACCATGGGTCCTCAAATCTTATATCTTTTATCAGATCCATCATTGTTTTAAATCCGGTTTTGGGTCTGCTGGTTTAGTTGTTTCTACAAATGCAAAAGCATTTTGCATAGCCTGTATATTTTCATTTTGAAGTGGTCGTGATTTTGCAAATTTTACAAGATCAGCCAATTCGAGAATGAAACGAATATATTCTATTTGCACTGCGGATAAATCTACATTATTTAATTGCGCAATTATTTCATCGGAGGTGCTCTCTAATGCATTAATACCGAAACGTTTTTCCATATAGGAACGGAGAATTTCTGTTAATTCGGAATAATATTGCTTTAAATCATCCTTTTGCCACAATTTATTTGCATCCAATTCTTTTAATAGTTGAATTGTTTTATCGTAATAAGAAATAGTGTTTACCTTTTCTTTTATTGCGATCTTTATCTTGTTTTTAAAGAATACAAAATAAATGATAACACCAATTCCTGTGAATAATAACAATCCGCACACAATAAATATCCATGTATAATTTATAACCTTAACCTCAATTACTTCTTTTATGGGCTTTATTGTTAATGTGGTGTCAACCGGTACCGTTTGAACAGTAAATAGGGCAGAATCTGAAAATACAAAATAGGTTGTTGTATCGCGTAATTTTTTATAGGGTATTTTTATTTGTGGAAGATAATAAACTCCGGAATCATAAATACTGTATACTATTTCCTGACTTAAGTGAAATGCATTATTTATCCTCGTTGTATCTATTGGGTTACTCGTGATGAGATCATACGATGTTAAGTCATTTTCTGCGGGCCAGTCTAAAATATAGGTAGAATCGGCAGTAACATTTAATTGTACCCGAATATAATCGCCAATCAAATATTGACCCTTATCCGTTTTAGCAGTTGCGCTTACCTGTGCGTTCAGCAGATATGGCGCAGTTAATAAAAACAATATAATTAAAATTCTAATCTTCATGGCACGTTAACGCATCATTATTCTCTTTCTGAAAAATTTATGTAATTCGTTGATATAGGGTTTTTCACTGTTAATACTTATAGTATCTGCGCCACTTTTCGAAAAGGTGGTTTTGAATTGTGATACATTTTCGATAAAATTCTTTTTGTATTGAACTCTTGTATTTTTATTGGAAGTATCCACCCACATTACTTCATTTTTTTCTGCATCAAACATTCGAAGAATTCCTACATCGGGCAATTCTTCCTCCCTTTTATCATGGATATGTACACCAATTAAATCATGTTTTCGCGCCGCAATTCTCAACGGTTTCTCATAGTCCTTATCTATAAAATCACTAAATACAAATGCAATACTTCTTTTTTTCACCACATTATTAAAATATTCTAATGCTAACGAAATATTTGTTGCTTTTCCGGCAGGATTAACTTCTAACAGGTCGCTTATTATCCGCAATATATGTGATTTTCCTTTTTTGGGAGGAATAAATTTTTCGATGCGATCAGAAAACAATATCACCCCAACCTTATCATTATTATTAATAGCAGAAAAGGATAACACTGCAGCAATTTCTGTGATCAGTGCATTTTTCATTTGAATTTGAGTTCCGAAATACGACGACTGACTTACATCAATAATCAACATAACAGTTAATTCCCGTTCTTCTTCAAATACTTTAATATATGGATGACTCATGCGTGCAGTTACATTCCATTCAATATTGCGCACATCATCTCCAAAAGTATATTCCCGCACTTCGCTGAAACTCATTCCCCTTCCTTTAAATGCAGAATGATATTCTCCCGAAAAAATATTTTGCGAAATACCCTTAGTTTTTATTTCAATGGATCGGACTTTTTTTAATAATGCTGCCTTATCCAATTTGAGTTATTTTTTAGTTTGGTAATTTGATAGTTTATTAATTGGGTTCTCCGTTTTGTTGCTATTTGAAACAATCATAAATTTTCCTTCGTTTTGAACTTTTACAAACCCCTTCAACTTTAACCTCCCCCTTTTATCACGGTACCTCCACTACATTCAGGATCTCGGTAATAATATCTTCCGAAGTGATGTTTTCTGCTTCTGCTTCATAGGTCAATCCGATGCGATGGCGAAGTACATCGTGACAAATAGCACGTACATCTTCCGGAATTACATATCCTCTTCTTTTAATAAAGGCATATGCTTTACTTGCCAAAGCGAGATTAATGGAAGCACGCGGCGAACCTCCGTAGGTGATCAGGTGTTTTATTTTATTTAATTTAAAATCTTCCGGTTTTCTGGTTGCAAAAACGATATCGAGTATATAATTCTCAATTTTTTCGTCCATGTAAACGTCCTTCACACGATTTCTTGCGGATAATATTTGCTCGGGAGAAATTACCTGTTTTATTTTTATTTCCCCTCCGGCCACATTTTGTCTGATTATGAGTTTTTCATCCTCCTTAGTGGGGTAATTTATCACCACTTTCATCATAAACCGGTCCACTTGTGCCTCAGGCAATGGGTAGGTTCCCTCCTGTTCAATTGGATTTTGAGTTGCTAGTACTAAAAAAGGTTCCTCCAACTTATAGGTTGTATCTCCAATGGTAACTTGTTTTTCCTGCATGGATTCCAGTAGCGCACTTTGCACTTTTGCCGGCGCCCTGTTGATCTCATCAGCGAGAATAAAATTAGCGAAAATTGGCCCTTTTTTTACACTGAAAACATTGTCTTTTTGATTGTAAATGAGGGTTCCAACCAGATCGGCAGGAAGCAGGTCGGGCGTAAATTGTATTCTTGAAAATTTTGCGTTTATTGCGCTGGCTAATGTCTTGATAGCCAATGTTTTAGCTAGTCCGGGTACGCCTTCCAACAAAATATGTCCCTGCGAAAGCAAACCGAGCAAAAGCCTGTCAATCATATATTTTTGCCCGATAATTACTTTGGATGTTTCCAGGCGCAAAAGGTCAATAAAAGCGCTTTCTTCGTGAATACGGTCGTTTAGTTCATTAATTTCAGCAGATGCCAAAGTTTCCATGCATTATAAGTTTAGTCAATTTCAAAAAAACACGAGGTAACAAAGTTAACACTCTCCACCCCGATTAAATTTGGTGTGCAAAGTTAATTAAGGTTAAAGTAACGATAAACATTGTTAACCAACGTTTTATAACAAAAACCCTTCCCATGCCTACCTTTAGCAAATAATTTTAAAAAATAGCATTATGGAGAATAATACACAGGTAACTTCACGTTTAGGCACAACAGCATATAAAACTTTACTCAGCAACGGTCGAACAGAAATAATAGCTGATGAACCAATCGAAGTAGGTGGTTCAGACCTTGGTCCCGCGCCCCGTGAATTACTTTGTATGAGTTTAGCGGCATGTACTTCCATAACACTTCGTATGTATTCCGTTCAAAAAAAATGGGAGCTTGGGGAAATTAAGGTAGATATTGAAATGGAAAATAAAGAGGATCATAGCGTATTTCACAGGAAAATATCCTTTGAAAAAACGGTTACCGAAGAAATGCAAACAAGATTGTTGCTTGTTGCCGATAAATGTCCGGTGCATAAAATTTTATCTAAAACAATAAAAATTGATTCGAAACTAATTTCTTATTTATAAAAATGGAATCGTTAACCGATATTAAAAACAGATCTGATATTAAAATAATTATTGATGCTTTTTACGAAAAAGTAAAACTCGATGATACTATCGGGTTTATTTTTAACGAAATAGCGAAAGTAAATTGGAAAGACCATTTACCGATCATGTATGATTTTTGGGAAGCAACGGTATTAGGCACAATTGTGTATACCAGAAATGCGATGGCGCCTCATTTTAAATTAAATGAAAAAGTAAAATTAACATCACACCATTTTGATAGATGGCTAAAATTATTTATTGAAACGATAGATAGTTTATTTGCAGGTGTTAATGCAGAAGAAATGAAAAGGAGAGGAAAAAACATCGCCGCATTAATGCTTTATAAGATGGGAGATGAAAATAAATTAGGTTTAGTTTGATCTTATCCCGGATACTCCACAAAATTATTCTCCGTTTCGTGCAACTGAATTTTAATGTCAAATGTTATACCTAAATGATTTCTGAATTTTTCCCAAATCACCTTTGCAATGTTTTCAGCAGTGGGATTTAAATATTTAAAATCAGGAACATCCAGATTTAAATTATTGTGATCAAAAGGTTCGATCACTAATAGATTAATGAGATCTTTTACTGTTTTAAGATCAATTACATATCCGGTTTCAGGATTTATATCACCTGTTATTTTTACAATTAGCGTGTAGTTGTGCCCATGATAATTGGGATTATTGCATAATCCAAATATACGATTATTTGTCTCCTCGTCCCATTTCGGATTAAATAACCTGTGTGCGGCATTAAAAGTGGCTCTTCTGCAAACTGTAGTTCTCATATAATTACAACAAACAATGAACTGCAAAGTTTGTTAAAAAAACAGAAATGTTGGTTATTTTATGTTTTTATACTAATTAGATTTTTTCCAAATAACATTTTTGGCTTAATTTTACCGATTAGCGACGAATGGTCAAGGAAAACACGATACATACCTTTATAGTGCCCTCAATTGATGGCGGAGAGATTGATTTTTCTGCATTTAAGGGAAAAAAAGTGCTTGTGGTGAACACAGCAAGTGATTGTGAATTTACTACACAATATCGTCAATTACAGGAGTTATTCACCAATTTTAAAAACAATCTTGTAGTAGTGGGATTTCCCTCTAATAATTTTGGCGAACAGGAACCAGGCACCAATAAAGAGATAAGAAATTTTTGCTCCTATCGTTATGGAGTTACCTTTCCACTTGCTGCAAAAAGTGAAGTGATAGGTGAAGCGATAAATCCTGTATTTAAATGGCTTAACGAACAGGTGCTTGATGGTGATCTCAATAAATCTATTACCTGGAATTTTCAAAAATTTCTACTAAACGAAGACGGAAAATTAATTGCTGTATTTCCACCGTCTATGGATCCTATTAATGAGGAATTATTGGGGATGATGAATTAGAATTGAATTTTCTTTGTTCAAATGACACTAAAAATGCAAGGTTCTGAATTTGAAATTATGTGAAGTGAAAAAAATATTTTTGCTTGCGAAGTTAATTTTCCAACATTCCCTTTTCTCAACTATGCGACCTTCATGATTTCGCGACAAAAAAAATCCACCGTATCACTTAACTTTATCCCCAAAACGAACTTGTGTTTTTTAAAGATGTAACAGGACATATCAAGATCAAACAACAACTGATAAAGGCGGTACACGAAAACCGTGTGAGTCACGCCCAGCTGTTTTTAGGGCCGGAGGGATGCGGAAATCTTGTTATGGCATTAGCCTACGCACAGTTCATAAATTGTGAAAACAGAACGGAAGATGACTCCTGTGGAAAATGCCCCAACTGTATTAAATCTCAGAAATTTATCCATCCCGATATTCATTACACATTTCCTTTTGTTAAAATCGAAAAAGAAAAAAAAGAATTGAGTGCCGATTACATGCCCGAATGGAGAGAGTTTTTGAAAAAAACACCCTATGCAAATTACAACCATTGGATTTCAAGCATTGCTGCAGAAAATAAACAGGGAAATATTACTGCAAAAGAGTGCTCCGATATACTGCGTCGTTTAAACATGAAAAATTTTGAGGCAACGTATAAAGTTTTAATTCTCTGGTTGCCCGAATTTCTAGAAAAGGAAGGAAACCGATTATTAAAAATAATTGAAGAACCGCCCGATAATACTGTTTTTTTGCTTGTTGCCAACGACCAGGAAAGAGTGCTGAATACCATAATGTCGAGATTGCAGATCGTAAAATTCAATCGGCTAACCGATGGTGAAATAATTGGATCACTAATGGATAAATTCCATATTCCCGAGGCTCAGGCTAAAAAAATTGCTGCTTTGAGCGATGGCGATTTTAATGAAGCTGCACAACTTGTTGAAATGCAGGAAGATGGAGAAGGGATTTTGATCAGAGAATGGATGGAAGTTTGTTATCGCCAGAATGTGAAGGGTTTATATGCCTGGAACGACAAATTTGTAAAACAGGGCAGGGAAAATCAGAAAAATTTCTTTCAATACTGTCTTCACTTTTTCAGGGAGATATTGCTCGTAGAAGCAGGAGCAGCAAGTATTTCAAAGCTTACAGATGCTGAATTAAAAACAGCTGCAGGGCTCGGTAAGCTGCTCGGAGTAGATAAAATTACCCGAATACTCGAACTGTTTGATAAAAGTATTTACTTTGTAGAAAGAAACGTGAATCCAAAAATTTTGATCACTTACGTTTCCATCACCCTTTTAAAACAGTTTCAACCAAATTACAATTACCGTGAACCATTTTTTGAAAAGTGGTCCATTTAAAAGATATACAAAATGAGTTGTGCAGGATGTTCAGTTGGTTCCAATAGCGGAACCCCTACGGGATGCAAGAGTAACGGGCATTGTGCCACCGGAGGATGCAATAAATTAAACACGTATGATTGGTTGCGTTTTCTTCCTGTTCCGGTGGGGCAGGAGTGCAATGTGCACGAAATAAGTTTCAAAAATGGGATACGCAAGGGCTTTTATGCCAATAAAAATAAGATTGATGTAATGACAGGTGATATGGTTTGCGTAGAAACCGATAGTGGTTTTGATGTAGGCAGGATCTCCCTTTCCGGTGAATTGGTGAAATTGCAGATGAAAAAACGCAAAGTAAATGCCGACAGTCAGTTTTTACCTATTTTGCGCAAATCGACAGAAACCGATGTGCAAAAAATGATGGAAGGGCGCGCCATGGAAGGTGCAACGATGCTAAAAGCCAGAAAATTCGCCCGTGAACTCAATCTTGATATGAAGATAGGGGAAGTAGAGTATCAGGGTGATAAAAGAAAAGCGACATTTTATTATATTGCTGATGATAGAGTGGATTTCAGGGAATTGATAAAATTATATGCAAAGGAATTCCGAGTTAAAGTAGAGATGCGTCAGATAGGTGCGCGTCAGGAAGCAGGAAAAATTGGCGGATTAGGATCTTGTGGTCGCGAATTATGTTGTTCAACATGGCTTACCGATTTTAAATCTGTAGGAACAAATGCTGCGCGATATCAGAATCTGAGTATCAATCAATCTAAACTATCCGGGCAGTGCGGCAGATTAAAATGTTGTTTGAATTATGAGTTGGATACTTACATGGATGCATTACATGAATTTCCAAAAGATGCTGATTTTTTGAAGACGGAAAATGGAGATGCGCGTTTAGTAAAAACAGATATTTTCAAAAAAATAATGGTGTATGAATACAGTGATGCGAGTAAACAATATGCATTAACTATCGACAAGGTAAAAGAAATTCGCGCCATGAATGTGGAGGGAAAAAAACCGGAACATCTGGAAGGCTTAAAAGTGGAAGCCGAACCTGCTAAAAAAGAAGTGGATTATATTAATGTTATTGAACATGTTAGTTTAAAAACAATAGAAAAAGCAGGCAAGAAGAATAAAAATCCAAACCAAAGAAACCCGAATCAGCGAAATCCAAATCAAAGAAATCCAAACCAAAAACCGCAGAATCCGTGGCCTCAAAATCAACAAGACAATAATCCAAACCGGAATAAAAAACCGGAGGATAATGTAAATCCAAATAGAGATAATAAAAATTCGAATAATAGGGATAACAGGAATCCGAACAACAGGGATAACAGGAATAATCCCAATCGCAACAACCGGAATAATGCAAACAGAGATAACAGGAATAATCCGAATAACAAGGATTCCAATAACAATCCTGAAAATAAAAAATAAATTTGCTTTGAAAAAAGTATTCCTTTTTAATTGTTTAGTATGCACAGCAATATTTTTTTCCGCTTGTGAACAGTCGCGCGTTTTCGATAAAAACATTTCGCTGGAAAAAGAGGGATGGTTTTATGGTGAAAAAGAAAATTTTGAAGTTTCTGTTCTCGATACAGGTATTGCGTACAATTTATATATCAATGTTCGGCATACCGACGAATATCCTTATAACAATCTCTGGCTAAACATGACCACAGTGTTTCCTGACAGCACAATACAGGAAAATAAAGTAAGTGTAATTTTATCGGAATCGAATGGGGAGTGGACAGGCACTTGCATTGATGGTATTTGTTTTAATTCCGTGCTCGTTCAAAGTAATTTTTTACTCGGCCAAAAAGGAAAATATACCATATCACTTGAACAAGATATGCGTATGAATCCGCTTCCTTTTATTTTAAGTATTGGTGTGAAGTTGGAGAAATTTGGCATCAATGCTACACTATAATTGAAATGGATTTTAAATCAAATTATAACTATTGAATAGAGTATTTTGCAATAAATTAAAGACTTATATCTTTTTGTACAGAAAATAATTTATCTCAGGCCATTCAAATCCAATTTATTCCGGCTGCAATTTATTAATGTAACCTTGGAAAAAACACAATCGAAAGACTCCAATTGATTTTCCTTCCCTAAGACCTCAGCGTTTTTCGAAACCTGTGCGGTCGAGGGCGTAAATTACTTCATTTAACTTCACCATTTCATCTCCAACAGTTGCGGACAATGATCGCTATGCATAGCATCAGGATAGATTTTAGCACTTACAAGATCGTTGGCTAAATTTTCCGAAACTGCGATATAATCAATGCGCCATCCTTTATTATTTGCCCTTGCATTTGCACGGTAGCTCCACCAGGTATATTGATGCGGATCTTTATTAAAAAAACGAAGGCTGTCTATATATCCCGAACCGTAAAAAGTATCCATCCATGCGCGCTCATCCGGTAAAAATCCGGAGCTATTTTTATTTCCCTTAGGATCGTGAATATCTAATGGTGTATGTGCAATATTATAATCGCCGCAGATAATTAATTTTTTTCTTTTTTTGTGTACATCTTTTAAATGTGCAGAAATATAATCGAGGAATTGATATTTAACTCCCTGACGCACATCACCGGTAGTTCCGGATGGAAAATAAATGGAATAAACGCTTTTATCTCCGTAGTCTGCCCGAATAACTCTGCCTTCAAAATCATAATCCATGTTTCCACAACCAATCACTACATTATCGGGTTTTATTTTGGAAAAAATGGCAACTCCGCTGTATCCTTTTTTTGTTGCAGGGTGCCAGTAATGGTGATACCCCATTTGATCGAATAGCGAAACATCCAATTGGCCGGGTTCTGCTTTCAATTCCTGAACACAAATTATGTCAAATGCATGTTCGCGAACCCAGTCGAGCCAACCGCGGTTCATAGCGGCACGAATACCATTCAGATTATAGGTTATGATCTTCATTTTAAATTTTTATATCCTTTGCTTAAAATTGTAAAAGTAAACAGGAGTTGGTATCTTCGTCGCGAAATAATACACAAATGCTTAAAAAATTAACTTTTTCTCTGTTATTAACAGGTATTAGCTTGTTAACATTTGCCCAAACTCCCACTCAACCTTATATCATTTTAATTACCTTGGATGATATGAATACCATGATGGAAGGATACGAATATTTTCCACAGGCAAATACACCTAATATTAATACCTTAGTACAAAATGGAACAGTTTTCACCAATGCTAATTGTGCCTCACCAAAATGCGCGCCGGCACGAACTTCTCTTGTTACAGGAAAAGATGTTTTATACACTCAGGTGTATGACAACACAAGTTATGCATGTTATAATTTCAGAAAAAATTTTCAGGTAGCTGATGGTAATGGCGAAGTTTATACCTTGCCCGGATATTTAAAAGACAACGGTGATTATTACACTTATACTATTGGAAAAGTATTTCATTGTTATGAAGCTTTTTCTGATTATGATTCTGTAACCCCGAATCCTTGTTTAAAATCTCTATCGTGGAATAATGCATTTGTTTATGTTGAAGATGATATAATTAATCCTATAGGCGATGCAGCGGATGAAGGAATATTCACCTTAAAATGGGCGCGTCTCGACGATACTCTAATTGATTATATGGAAGATGATGTTTCTGTTGACGCTGCTATAGAATTTATAGACGATTTTGCTGCTTTTGGCACTGATGTTACCTGCGGAAACCCATTCTTTTTAGGTTTAGGAATTAAAAAACCACATGCTCCGTTTTATGTTCCCGAAAGTTTTTTTGGGGAAGATTATGTTGGCGATATTTATGCAGAACCCTATAATAAACCCTATAATGAACCCTACAATGCATTTCCTTACAACGGACTTTTAATGCCACCTCAACCAAATCCGCGTTGGGCAGATTATGATTCATTGAGTTATATGGGCCAATTATTTGCATCCGATAATGAAGCGGAGCTTTTCGATGATTATGGTGCGAGTTTAATTACCCTGCCTGAAATTGAAGCAGGTATTAGTGATTCTGAAAGAATTGAAATATTAAATGAAACACAAAGAGCAAATGCGAACATAGCGTATCTCGCAGGTATTAATTTTTTAGATTTTGAATTAGGAAGATTTTTAACCGCTCTTCAATCACATCCCGAAATTTATAATAATTGTGTAATTATTTTAACGGCAGATCACGGATTTTCTCTTGGTACAAAAAGGCACTGGGGTAAATTTTCCATGTGGGAGCCGGATGTGAGAGTTCCGCTGGTATTTGTGGACATGCGAAATCCCGAATATCAGGTTTGCGGAAAAAGCGTAAGCACTCTCGATATTTTTCCAACAGTTTTAGACCTAATTGATCTTCCTGAACCAACATTTGCTGCCGGCGGAAGATATCTTGATGGCCATAGTTTTTTACCGCTTGTAAATAATCCGGAGCTAATGTGGGAGAAACCATCACTGTCCACAGTTAAAACAAAAAATCCGGTTGGCATAGTGAACGACGCATCTTGTTTCCCGCAACACAGTATCCGTAATAACCGATTTAAATATATTAAATATCAGACAAATAATGTTCCGCCGCTATTAACCTGCGATGCAGATGCAAGTATCCGTGAAGAAGAATTATACGATATGGGCGTTAACCGTGAAACAGACCCTTATGAATGGAACAATCTGATTAACGATCCGGCATATGCACCTGTTGTTAATTATATGCATCAGTTTTTACCCGACAGTGCATTGTATCTTCAAAAGGCATTTATCGTAAATATTGCTAACGCAGGCACCTTACCTTGTTTCCTGAAAAATAACAGCAAAGTAAAATTACAGGCAACTTTATATAATTCGGAAGGAGTTTTACTAACAGGCGCAGGATATACTTTTAAATGGACAAATAATTTAACAGGTGCAGTATTTACAGGAAAAAATTACAATTTTAATATGCTTACTGTTTCACCCGCAGTTTATGCGAGCAACGACAGGATATTGTTTTATCTGGAAGTAACAGAAACAGCCACTGGCGATCTGGTTGCATTTAATACAAGAACATACTTTATTAATAATACAAATACACCTGTTGGTGCTTTTACACTTACTAATGATATTCCTTCATTATCCACCTCTATAAATACTTATTCCTTATCAGGAAGTTATACAAATACGTATTGGAATTTTGGTGATGGAAACACATCAGAAGATTATAAGCCCGATACACATTATTATACTGCTCCCGGCATATACACAGTTACTAATTATATTCAATACGGAAATGGTTGTTTAAAAAATTATTCTCGCACAGCAAATTTATTGCGGGAAGGTTTGCCGCAATTCGAATGTGTTTTATATCCTAATCCGGCAAATACACACCTGAATATTACATTGCAAAATGATCTTTTAGATGCTCAAATTCAAATATTAAATACATTAGGGCAAGTAGTTTATAGCGATGTTAAAGATTCTCAGAATAGAATGTTACAAATCAATATCGAAAACATTCCAACGGGATCCTATATTTTTGAATTGCGTACAGGTAATTTGAATACTCATTCCAAATTTGAAATCGTAAGGTAATTTTGTTGCCTCAATAACTGCAAGCAGCCTTTAAAAGCAGGATGCTTGCAGTATTTTTTACTTCGCTACTTTGCTTCGCTAAGTCAAAGCCATATTTCACATTAAAAATCTTGCATTTCATCAGAAATATCCACTGCCAAAGGGGAATTGCTGTATTTTTATTTAACATAATCTGCCAAAATGAGTTATCAGGTATTAATGCTGGCCAATCCTTACCGAATTTTCTTGCGTTTTTGTTCCGTTGCTGTCGATTGCTTTCGATATATATACCCAATTAAAAAAAATTTAAACTTTTTCAAAATAGGACCCCCTAATAAGAATTTTTATACACACAAACACACACAACATGAAACGTACTTTTTTAACAACGCTGGTAATATTTGCGATTGTAAATGTGCAGGCACAAGCTGAATTGCCAAAACCAAATATCATTTACATTGTGATCGACGATCTTAACGATTATCCGGAACCATTTAAAGGACATCCACAGGTAAAAACCCCTAACCTTAACGCCATTGCCGATAGCGGAACTATTTTTTTGAATGCATTTGCCTCCTCTCCGGTTTGTGCAGCTTCCCGCGCAAGCATCTTTACAGGAAAAGACGCCACTTATACAGGAATATTAAATAATGAGGATATTAATTGCACCGATTACAGTGCGAGTTTTATTCCGGGAAATTACATTATAACACTCCCTCAATACCTAAAAGACAGTGCAGGATATTTTACTGCGGGTTTCGATAAAATTTTCCACTGCGACGCTTCATCAAATGAATTTGATACAGAAACTGCGGATGTATGTGCTAAAACAAAATCATGGAATAAATTTATTACTGCAGCACAAGGTCCGGGTGTAAATGCAGCGGCAATTGCAACCGACGAAGATATCACACAATTAAAATGGTCGAAACTGGATAGCAGTTATGAAAGTTCGCTCGAAGATTATGCTTGTACTGACAGTGTTTTACAAACACTCGACGATTATTTTGAACACCCGGAATTATTTTGTGACCGTCCCCTGTTTTTGAATGTTGGTTACCATCTTCCGCACTTGCCAATGTATGTAACGGAAAATTATTATCCGGAATATTATCAGGATGATATTTATGCAGAGCCATTTGATAAACCTTATAATGATCCTGCAAATGCATACCCTTACAATGGAATAGTGATGCCTCCGCAACCTCAAATTGCATATAGTGATTACGACCACTTAGGAACCTTAGGTAAAAATTTTGCAGCAACTTATGTTCACAATGGTTTTATCACAAATATCGAAGCTATCGAAACCTTGCCAATTATTGAGGATGGACTTAATGACGAAGAAAGAATATCCATACTTACAGAAGCAAAACGCGCAAATGCAGTAATGGCTTATATTGCATCCGTTCAATTTGTAGATGCTCAGGTTGGCCGAATTATAGAAAAATTAAAAGAAAATCCTGCTGTTTATAATAATAGCATAATTATTATCAGCAGCGATCATGGTTATTCTTTAGGAGAAAAGAAACATTGGTCGAAACGCACTTTATGGGAAACAGATTTACGTGTTCCTTTAATAATTACTGATGTTCGGAATATGCAAACCCAGACTTGCAATAGCACCGTTAATCTACTCGATGTTTTTCCAACTATTTGTGATTTAGCACAGATTAATTATCCTCTTTTTCCGGGTGGTGAAAACTATTTGGATGGTTCCACATTGGTTCCTTTTTTACAACAACCTGAACTCAATATTGAAAAACCGGTATTAAGTACTTATCGAAGGGAAGGAGATGAGGAATCGTCCTGTTTTCCGCAATATTCTGTGCGCAACAATAAATATCATTATATCATATATCGGTCGAACAACGGTGGAGACGGTTTGGGATGTGATTATGAAAACTCAATAGTAGAAGAGGAACTTTATAAGATCGGAAAAAACCGCGAAGGTGATCCAAACGAATGGAACAATTTAATAAACAACGAGGATTACAAATCTGTTATTCATTATTTGCAGCAATGGTTACCGGATAGTGCAAATTATCTTCAAACTGCATTTACTATAAAAATTCACCCCCCGGTACTTCCATGTTATTTACCGAATCACGGAAATATAAAATTATTTCCGGCAGTCTTTAATCAGGAAGGAAACCTGCTATTAGGTGCCGGTCTTGAACCATACTCCTTTAAATGGACAAACAATATTACAGATGAAATATTTTTAGGTAAGATCTATAACTTCAATATGGCCTCAATTCCGTCGGATATTTTTGACCTGAGTGATGAAATATTATTTAATGTGGAAATTACGGAAATTGCTACCGGCGGACTAATAGGTTTTAATACAAAGGTTGTATTCATTAATAATGTTAACATTCCTGACGTGGCTTTCGATCTTGAAATTGACGAATTACAGCAAAGCGTTGACGTTGTTGATTACACCATTAATGGAACTTATGATGCAACGCATTGGGCTTTTGGAGATGGCACTGCACTGGACGAGTTCTGGCCGGCAACACATTATTACGCCTCCCCCGACACCTATATTATTTCAAACAATATCGATTATGGAAATGGGTGCCAGCTAACCGTTAACCAAAATGTTACAATTTTAAGGG
>CAZXBG010000040.1:20151-28135 GCA_964638865.1 uncultured Chitinophagales bacterium
GATTATGGAAATGGGTGCCAGCTAACCGTTAACCAAAATGTTACAATTTTAAGGGAAAGTGTGCCGGAAAATACGTTTAACGTATACCCAAATCCCACTTCAAAAACTGTTAATATTGTGCTTGAAAATCCTGCTGTTGAAGTTGAAGTTCAGCTAATCAATATGTTAGGGCAAACAATATTAAAAAACAAGTATGATACTGATGGAAATTTGATATATTTGAACGTTGAAAAAATTTCAGCCGGAAGTTATATCCTTAAAATAAATACGAAAGATTATACGGCTTCCCAAAAAATTGAAATTTTTTAGATTAATAATTTTAATCAAAAAATAAATACATGAAAATAGGTATTACACTACTCCTTATTGTATTCTCTCTCGTTCAACTTGGTGCGCAGGCTCCACCCAATTTTATTTTTATTGTGGTGGATGATCTTAACGATTATATTGAAGGGTATAACGGCCACCCTCAGGTAGAAACTCCGAATATAAACGAAATTGCATCTAATGGAACTACGTTTTTAAATGGATATTCAAATTCTCCCGGCTGTGCTCCTTCCAGAACAAGTTTTTTATCGGGTAAGGATGTTGCCTATACCAAGGTGTTCAATAATGAAGACTACATGAGTAAATTCCGATCAAATTTTACCGCCGCGGAGGGAAATGCAGAAGTATTTACCTTGCCTGAAATTTTAAAGGACTCGGGTGGTTATTATACCTATGCATTAGAAAAAATATTTCACAATGCTGCATCTAACGACTATGATAAAACCACTCCTGATTTTTGTGAAAAGGGTTTATCCTGGAACAAAATGAAGCATTTTGATGAAACACTGGACTTAATAGCCATATTGGATGATTATTCTTTTGCTCCGAATTTTAATTGGGGAATGATTCCGGATTCATTGGAACCATTATTACAGGATTATATAATGACCGACAGTGCAGTTCAATTTATTAGTCAATTTGCAAATGGCACCTATAATACCTGCGACAGGCCATTTTTTTTAGCATTGGGTTATAATCGACCACACTCCAGTAGGTATATTCCTCAGAAATATTTTCAGCCATATTATTTACAAGATATTTATGAAGAACCCTTTGTTGCTCCTTACAATACTCCTGCAAATGCTTTTCCATTTAATGGTCATGTAATGCCTCCTCAGCCTGAACCGATTTATAATGATTACTACGAACTTCCTGATCTTGGAGTTGGGCAAAAATTGGCTGATTTTGGAGAGGGTTATTTGGAATTAATTGAATTTACCGATGACCTTCCTTTTTTGCCTGAAATTGAAGTCGGCTTAACCGATGAAGAAAGAACCGATATTCTAATGCAAACGGCCGCTTCAAATGAAGATGCTACGTTTGTTGCTGCGGTGCAATATATTGATGCAATGATCGGCAAAGTTTTGGATACCCTTAATGCATATCCCGAATTACTTGAAAATACCATCATTGTTTTGATAAGTGATAATGGATATGCCATGGGAGAAAAAAGACATTGGACAAAATGGGCGTTATGGGAAACTGATCTCCGAGTTCCTTTTATTATTGCTGATCCATCGAGACCAGGAAATCAGATCAGCACAAAAAACGCATCACTATTAGATATTTTTCCTACCATTTGCGATTTAGCTGACGTTGATTATCCAACCTTTGCCGATGGAAGTAATTATCTTGACGGACATAGCATAGTACCGTTGCTCAATAATCCCAATTTACTGATCGAAAATCCATCATTATCCACCACTAAAAAAACAACAGGAATTGGAAGTTGTTTCCCGCATTATTCGGTAAGAAATGAAAAATATCATTATATACGTTATCAAAAAAACAATAACGGAGATCTTGGAATTACCGTTTGTGATATGGGTGGTATTTATTACGAAGAAGAATTATATGAAATAGGTATTAATCGTGAAACAGATCCCAATGAATGGAATAATTTAGCGGCAGATCCTAATTATGCACCTGTTATTGATTATCTCGAAGAATTTATGCCAGGAGGTTCCTTGTATTTGCAAAAAGCTTTTACAGTAACCACATCTACAAAACCTTTACCCTGTTTTTTGAGTAATAATACAAAAGTTAAAATTTCTTCATTTTTATTTTCTGATTTAGGTGTTGAAATAACAGGTGCCGCATTATCCAATTATCAATTTAAATGGACAAATAATTTAACCGGTGCAATTTTTTATGGCAGAAACTACACCTTCAATACTTTATCAATTCCTGCTGCAGTATTCGCAGCAAATAATAAGATCATATTTTATCTGGAAGTAACAGACCTCACCAGTGGTCAACTTGTGGCATTTAATACTAAATCGATATCCATCAATACTGCAAATACACCCGGCTCTAACTTTAATCTGGTTGTCGATAATGTATTAAATAGTGTAGACATTATTAGTTATTCAATTACTGGCACTTATACTAATACCTATTGGAATTTTGGCGATGGAATCGTTTCTGAAGAATACCTTCCTGATACACATTTTTATGCAGCGCCGGGTACATATACTGTCAGAAATTACATTCAATATGGAAACGGATGTTTGAAAAGTAAAGCCCGTACTGCAACAATATTGCGTGAAGGGGAAAGTGAGCTGAATTTTGACATTTATCCAAATCCTGCTGCCAATTATATTATGGTAGAGTTAGAAGAACCTGCAGAAAAGGCAGGATCATTGCAAATCATAAACATTCTTGGCGAAACAGTATTAACGCAAAAGATAGAACCGCAAAATAGTTCAATACAAGTTAACACATCCGTGCTTGTATCAGGAACTTATATCATTAAAGTAAATACGGATGTTTTTTCAGGAAATAAAATATTTGAAATAATAAGATGACCTAATACTAACATTCAATTAATAAAATTTTAAGTCCATGAAACTTAAATATTTGTTCGTGCTTTGCGTGTTTATTTCCCAGCTTTTAGTGGGACAAGCACCGGTAGAAAAACCCAATATTCTATTTATCGTTGTAGACGATCTAAACGATTACATAGAAGCTCTTGAAGGTAATGCCCAGGTTAAAACACCAAATATTAACCGCATTGCCGAATTAGGTACTGTATTCACAAATGCCTTTTGCTCTAGCCCATTATGTTGCCCATCCCGAACAACCTTTTTAACCGGAAAAGCAGCGGAATACACCAAAATTTATAGTTCCGCCGGATATAAGTGCGGAGATTTCAGCAAAATATTCACTCCAGCAAATAACAATGATGAATATTTTACAATACCCGGATATTTAAAAGATTCTGCAGGATATTTTACCTATTCTCTGAATAAAATATTTCATTGTTATGAAAATTATCAGGAATATGATGATAGCACGCCGAATCCATGCAATAAATCTTTATCATGGAATAAAATATTTGTTTATAATGACACCTCCGTTCTTTCGCCCGGAGTTACCATTGATGAAGAAGGACTGAACGGAAGCGAATGGGCAGCAATAAATGATACACTCGAAACTTATATGATGGATTATATTGCTGTAGACTCCACCATTAAATTTATTCATAATGTTGCCCAGAATGATGATATCATTTGTAACAAACCCTTTTTTATTGCACTTGGAATTAAAAAACCGCATAAACCATTATATATTCCTGAAAAGTATTTTTCAGATGATTATATAAAAGATTATTACGCACTGCCTTTTGATATTGCATATAATAATCCCAAAAATGCATTTCCGGCAAACGGTGTGTTAATGGCGCCACAACCCGAAGTTCCCTTTTCCGATTATTATGCGCTTCCAACTGATGGACTGGCTCAACAAATGGTTGCCGGAGCAGATAATGATTTTGAAGTCTGGGCAAATACATTAGACCCATTGCCTGTAATAGATATCACCCTCACCGATGAACAACGTATAGATATTCTTGCCTGGTCAAAACGCGCAAATTTGACAATTGCCTATATGGCAGCCATAAATTATATCGATACTCAGATTGGAAAATTATTGGACAGCCTCGAAAATTATCCGGAGATATATCACAATACCGTAATAGTTTTTATTGGTGATAACGGATTTAGTTTAAGTGAAAAAAAACATTGGGGTAAACGAGCATTATGGGAAACGGATGAAAGAGTTCCGCTCATTATTGCAGACCTCAGAGAACCGGTAGCGCAAGTGTGCAATCGCACTACAAACTTATTAGATCTGTTTCCAACCTTTTGTGATATTGCAGAGGTAGCACATCCCGAATTTTCTGATGGTTCAGATTACCTGGATGGCCAAAGTTTAATTCCTTTATTAAATAATACTACAATGAGCTGGGTATGCCCGGTACTATCTTCAATCAAAAAAGAATATGGCACTGAGGGTTTTTGTTTTCCTCAATATTCTGTGCGTGATGAAAGATTTCATTATTTGCGGTATCAATCCAATGGCGGAACAGGAATTGTTTGTAATGAAGCAGCAAGTTTTTTCGAGGAAGAATTTTATGAAATTGGTGCAAACCGCGAAACAGACCCGTATGAATGGAATAATTTAATAAACGACGAAGATTATGCTCCGGTAATTAATTATTTGAAAGAATTTTTACCTACAGGTTCCTTATATCTTCAAAAAGCATTTGAGGTGCGGCTGTCTACTAAACCATTACCATGTTTGTTAAATAATCATGTTGCCTTTAAAATAAATACTACGCTTTATAATGAAAATGGAAATTATATTTTGGGTGCAGCATTAACAAATTATCAGTTTAAATGGACCAATAATCTAACTGCAGATATTTTTTATGGCAAAAGTTATACCTTTAATACCGCTTCCATTCCGGCAGCAACATTTGCAGCTAACGACAAAATCCTTTTTTATGTGGAAGTAACTGATATTACCAGCGGACAACTTGTGGCGTTTAACACAAAAACGATGTATATCAACAATACCAGTTCCCCTGTAATTGACTTTTCATTGAGCAGCGGATTAGGTTTACTTAGTGTTGATATTAATGATTATAGTTTAACAGGAACCTATGCAAATTCTTACTGGACATTCGGTGACGGCAGTACTTCACAGGAATATTTACCGGATACACATTATTATGCAGCCTCAGGAACTTATTCTATTAGAAATTACGTACAATATGGAAATGGTTGCACAAAAAGTAAAGCACATAATATTGTAGTTTCCCGAGAAGCACCGCCGGAAGCATCGTTCACAATTTATCCAAATCCCGCATCCAACCTTATTTACATTAATTTTAATGCAAAAATTGAAACTGGCTCCTTACAGGTATTCAATATATTAGGCCAGACTGTGCTCTCCCAAAATATAGTGCCTGAAACGAAACAACTTACGTTAAATGTTACTGCATTACCGGGAGGAAATTATATTGTTAAAATAGATTCTCCTGAATTCACAAGTGAGAAATTAATTGAAATAATCAGATAAATCAAATTGCCATACCTCATTAAAACAAATAAATTAACACCATGCAATTTAAAGTATTATTTTTCTGCCTTTTTTTTATAACAATTGAACTATCGGCACAGGTAATACCTGAAAAACCCAATTTTATATTTATTGTAGTAGATGATCTCAACGATTATGTTGGAACATTTCAAGGTCAGCCACAGGTACAAACTCCGGTGATGAATAATATTGCAACACAGGGAGTATCCTTTTTAAATGCCTTTTCTAATGCATCCGGTTGTGCACCAAGTCGCACCAGTTTTTTGTCAGGTAAAGACCCGATCTATACACAAGTGCTTAGTAATGATGACTACATTGGCGTCTTCAGAGATAATTTTACGGCCGCTAAAGGGAACGAAGAAGTTTTTACTTTGCCTGAGATATTAAAAGATTCAGGAGGATATTTTACATATGCAATAAATAAAGTTTTTCATTCTCCCTCTCAAAATGATTATGATAAAGACACGGATGACCCTTGCAATAAAGATCTTTCTTGGAATAACATGAAATATTTTGAAGAGTCTGATGCATTTGTATTGCAAACAGATGCGTATAAAGATTTCGGATATTTTGATTATGGAGTTATTCCCGATTCTTTAGAGCCCTTTATGCAAGATTACATAGCAACTGATACTGCCATTCAATTTATTAACGATTTTGCGAATGGCACTGCAAATACTTGCGACAGACCCTTCTTTTTGGCACTGGGGTATAACAAACCGCATTCGGAAAGATTTATTCCGGAAAAATATTATTTACCTTTTTATATGAATGATATTTATGATGTCCCTTATATTATTCCATATAACGAACCCTACAATGCCTTTCCATTTAATGGAATTGTAATGCCACCTCAACCCGATCCTATTTATAACGATTATTATTCTTTGCCGGAAAATGGTCTCGGTAGATCAATGGCAAATGTTGGAAATATCTATTATCAGATCGAAGATTTAGTGAACTCTTTTCCGATTCTTCCGGAAATAGACCCAATGCTTACAGACTCGCTTAGAGAGGATATTATTTTCCAAACGATTGCTTCAAATTCTGTAGCCAACTATATTGCCGCTGTGCAATTTGTGGATACTCAAATTGGCCGTGTGTTGGATGCTCTAAACGAGCACCCGGATCTAGCCGAAAACACTATCATTATCTTGGTGAGCGATCACGGTTATTCTTTGGGTGAAAAAAGACATTGGACAAAATGGTCTCTTTGGGAAACAGATCTGAGAATTCCATTTATCATAGCTGATCCTACCAGACCGGGAAATCAGATTTGCAACAACGTAGTTTCTCTTCTCGATCTGTTTCCAACAATTCTTGATCTTGCTGATGTAAATTACCCTGTATTTGCAGATGGGTCTCCTTATCTTGATGGTCACAGCATTATTCCCTTATTAAATAATACGGCTTTGGAACTAGATAATGTTTCCGTTACGGCGACAAAGAAAATTTTTGGTCCGGGATCTTGTTTTCCACACTATTCCATTCGGAACGAAAATTTTCATTATATCCGATATCAAAAAAATAACGGGGGCGATATGGCTGCAAATATTTGTGACCTCACTGAAGAATCATTTGAAGAAGAATTGTATGAAATTGGAGTTAATCGCAAAGTAGACCCCTATGAATGGAATAATCTCATATCCAACCCAGACTATGATCCCATTAAAAAATTTCTTTCTGAATTTATTTTGGGTGGCGACCTCTATTTGCAAAACCCAAAGTCAGTGCAAATTAACAATAAAACTTTACCTTGTTTCCTCAATAACCACACAGCTATTAAATTTAATACCACCCTTTTTTCAGAAGTTGGAAACCTAATTGGCGGTGCCGCCTTAATCAATTATCAATTTAAATGGACAAATAATTTGACTCCCGCTATTTTTTATGGCAAGAGTTATACTTTTAATACTTCAACAATTCCCGCCGGTCTTTTTGGCTCAAATAACAAGATCATGTTTTACTTGGAAGTTACAGACTTGCTCACCGGAAAACCGGTAGCATTTAATACGAAATCTATTTACATTAATTCAGCGAATATTCCTGTTGCTGATTTTAATGTGGTACCCGGAATTCCATTACATAGTGTCGACATTATTGATTATACCATTAGTGGAAGTTATTTTAACACCTATTGGACCTTTGGAGATGGAACCTCTTCTGAGGATTATTTACCTGATACCCATATATATTCGACTTCAGGAAATTATACTATTAAAAATTTTATAGAGTATGGCAACACCTGCCTTAAAAGCAAAGCCCGCAATATAGCAATTTTGCGCGATGGGTTTACAGAGCTTAATTTTTCCATTTATCCCAATCCGGCGAACGATCTGTTAAATATAGTATTAGATGAACCGGCAACTTCTGTAAAAATTCATATAGTTGATATATTAGGAAGAGTGGTTTTTGACCAAACATTTATTTCACCACAAGGATCAATTCAGATCAACACAGAAAAATTAATTCCCGGAAATTATATTATTAAAATTAATGCAGGAGAGGTAGAGGGGAATACATTACTGGAAATTGTGAGGTAAAAGAAAAT
>CAZXBG010000041.1:0-9530 GCA_964638865.1 uncultured Chitinophagales bacterium
AAATTCCAGTTTTTCAAAACGAAATGCAATGATTTTGATACCGGTTTTTATAGAAGACTTTCCTTGGAATAGAGGGTTGTCCCCAACTTTTAATATTGACCCTATTATTATTTTGTTTTCGTTTTTTTAGTTTTTGCTTTTGGGGCTTCCGTTTCCACAGCTTCCTCTTTTACAATTTCTTCCGTTTCCACAACTGCTTCTGTTACAGGTTCTTCCGTTTTTACTTTTTCTTCCTCTGCTTTTTCCTTCTTTTTTTCTTCCAGTTCAGTTAGAAAAACGCCTTTTTCCTCCAGAATTGCAAACCATTTTACAAATTTTTTGATATCACTTAAATGCACTTTTTCCTTGTCGTAGGTTGGCAATATTTGCTCAAAATATGCTTTAAGGGTTTCGTTGTCTGCTTTTGCATCTGCAGGTGGAATGGTATCCTTTTTTTCGTAAGCCATCAGCATCACATCCAAAAGATCGATTGTGTCGTCCTCCGCATAAATGGAAATATTCTCCAGTGGCGAAAACAAATGTTCTCTGTTAGAGATGAACTTGGTCCAACCCTCGGTAAGCGATGTCACAATAACGCCGGATGGCTTCTGTGACTCCATTTTATACAATCCGGGTTTTCCGGTAATAGAAGTAATTTCTGAAAAACGCATAATTCAATTTTGCGCAAAATTAACGAAACGATTTCATGTTTTATTTGTTTCGTGTAAAAGGGTTTGTTTTCTCTCCTTATATTTGAGAAATTATAGCAAAATACCGTTTTATTATTTGTTTTTATGGATTTTAAATTAACCAGCAAATTTATACCCACAGGCGACCAACCGGAGGCAATCAGGCAGCTTGTGGATGGGATCAACAACGGAGAACAGGCGCAGGTGTTGTTGGGCGTTACAGGCAGTGGAAAAACCTTCACAATAGCGAATGTGATACAGCAAGTGCAAAAACCAACTCTCATACTTTCTCATAATAAAACCCTCGTTGCGCAATTATACGGGGAATTCAAACAGTTTTTTCCTGATAATGCGGTGGAATATTTTGTGAGTTACTACGATTATTATCAACCGGAAGCATATATTTCTTCCTCTGATACCTATATTGAAAAAGATCTTTCTATAAATGCGGAGGTGGAAAAACTGCGTTTAAAAACATCCTCCAGTTTGCAAAGTGGCAGACGCGATGTGATTGTTGTTGCTACCGTAAGTTGTATTTATGGTATGGGAAATCCGGCTGAATTTAAAGAAAGTATTATCAAACTTAATGTTGGTGATAAAATATCGCGAAGTGTTTTGTTGCATCATTTAGTGGATGCATTATACAGCAGAGCAGGAGTGGAGTTTAAACGCGGAAATTTTAGAGTGAATGGCGATATTGTAGATATTTTTCCCGCTTACGCCGATTTTGGATATCGCATTTCTTTTTTTGGGGATGAGATTGAAGAAATAGAAGTATTTAATCCCGATACCGGAAAAAAAACGGAAAGTCAAAAAAACATTGCCATCTTCCCTGCGAATTTATATATAGCTCCCCGTGATATTTTACCTTCCGTTATTCATGAAATTCATGCCGAATTAGATGCGCAAGTTCGCTATTTTGAAAGCATCGGAAAGTATATTGACGCCAAACGTTTAGCCGAACGTGTGAATTTCGATATTGAAATGATAAAAGAACTGGGTTATTGCAGCGGGATTGAAAATTATTCGCGGTTTTTTGACAGAAGAAAACAAGGTCAACGACCTTTTTGTCTTATCGATTATTTTCCGGAAGATTTTTTAATGGTTATTGATGAAAGTCATGCATCCGTTCCGCAGGTTGGAGCAATGTATGGAGGCGACAGAGCGAGAAAAGTAAATCTTGTGGAATATGGTTTTCGTTTACCAAGTGCAATGGATAACCGACCGCAGAATTTTGATGAATTTATGAGTTTATTAAACCAAACTATTTATGTGAGTGCAACTCCTGCTGATTTTGAATTAAATCAAAGTGGTGGGGTAATTGTGGAACAAGTAGTGAGGCCAACCGGATTATTGGATCCGCCAATTGAAGTGCGACCTTCATTAAATCAGATAGATGATCTTTTACATGAAATAGATTTGCGCATCCAACAAAATGAACGTGTTTTAGTTACAACACTCACAAAAAGAATGGCAGAAGAATTGTCGAAGTATTTATTTAAAATGAACGTAAAATGCCGGTACATTCACAGTGAAGTGGAAACTTTAGAACGGGTAGAAATTTTGCGTGATCTGCGTTTGGGAAAAATTGATGTAATTGTTGGAGTTAATTTATTGAGAGAGGGATTGGATTTACCCGAAGTTTCTTTAGTTGCTATTTTGGATGCAGATAAAGAGGGCTTTTTGCGCAATACCCGATCATTAACTCAAACCTCCGGAAGAGCTGCCCGAAATTCAAACGGAAGAGTAATTATGTATGCTGATAAAATTACCGATAGCATGCAGCGCACCATCGACGAAACAAATCGTCGTCGCGCAAAACAAATTACCTATAATTCGATACACAATATCACACCAACAACTATTATAAAATCCACAGAAGAAATATTTAAAAAATCTAATATCGTTAATCTCAAAAGCGGAGATCCTCAACCTTATTTCGAACCACAGGATATTGCTTCACTCGTAGCAGATCCTGTAGTACAATTAATGAGCAAAACCCAACTCGAAAAAGCAATTACAGATACTAAAAAGAAAATGGTACAAGCAGCTAAAAACATGGAGTTTTTAGAGGCCGCGCGATTGCGAGATGAAATGTATTCACTGCAGAAAATTTTGGATGATAGGGTGGTTTAAGTAAAATTGTATTCCAAGAGTGGCTAATTTAATACCTGCTTTTTAATACCAGTGCTTTTTATATTTTTAAGATAACAGTTTTCCCATTTGGAAATGCCAAATAATTATCCTACATTTAACTTCTCAAAACACTAAACCCCTGACCTTTGGCCCCACAGCCAGCCCTCTCCGGTTGATGTTTTACGCCGTGGTTGGTGTTTTTCACCAACCACCTAAAACCCACAACTATGAAAAATAAAAATTTTTTACTTCCATCAAAAAAAAGTACATCGTACAAAAATTTGTAACAAATTTTTGTTATTTTGTTAATCACTGCATTTACTATGAGTAAAGTATTGGGGAAGGATAAGGAGTTAAGTAGGATTATTTCTAAGGATACTTTATTCTTATTACCGGATAGTGTGTTTGGGGATACTACAATCTACGCTTTTGGAGATACTGTATCAACCCTAATTGATGGTTTGGATACCACCTATATTCTTTCAGAGGAGGGTTCAGAAAACATGTTCGTTTTCGACCTTTCTGCAATATACCTGAAACCAGGCGGCAGTTCAAAAAGAGTTAATCAAGAATTATATGGATTAAATGTTTCCAACATGTTTGAACATACAAGTTTTGGGGATAATGACATGTATGAGTTTACCGAAGATACATGGCAATTAATAAGCGATTTAAGACCACAGGTTTTGCGTTTCCCGGACGGCTCGGGTGGTAAGTTTGCCAGAATGCTTGGTTCAGAAAACAAAAACCCCGATGATGATGATTATGGTTCGTGGAATGGAGGCTATGGATTTAATTTAACGGAAATAATACCCTATTATGATATAACAGAAGGAGATTTAGACATTCCGGGTTGGACAGCTGAAGATGTTGTGGTTTTGGATTTAGCAAATCCCTTATCTTCAGATTGGGATTGGATTGACGATCAACACGTTGATGATTTTATTAAATTAGTAGAGGAGTATACTAATGTATTCAGCATTTTTCCAAATCCAGCTAATACCAGCTTCAAGTTGAAAAGCAATGTTGGAATTGAATTTGAGGAAGAAATGAAAATTGAAATATTTGATATTCTGGGAAATATTGTCAGCACAACAAATGCATTAAATTACGAATCGGTTGATATAAGCCGTTTACCTGTGGGAGTTTATATGGTATTAATTACCAACAACAAAAACGAAACAGAAACTAAAAAATTAGTTAAACAGAAATAAGGATGAGAAATTCTAATTTTAGTTTAAAACAATATTCCACCTTTGCGCTTTCCTTTATACTCATAAAAAATGCAAACGCAGAGGTGGAATACACCGATATTGAACCCGATTTTAGTATCGATAGTAATTTTGAAAGCGAGGGTATTGACATGGATAATGATGGTAACTTTGATTTTGCTTTTATTAATTTTTCAATTACAATTGATAGCATTATTTATTCGTTAAGACAACATATTTTTGCTGGTGCATACGGTACTTCGGCAAATGAGGTAGCTGGTTTTTACAATATTTATTATTTTCCGTATGCATTGAACTCAGGCAATCTGATTAACAGTAGTTTAAGTTTCCAAAATTATGGATTTCAAAAAATGGCTTGGAAAATATTTATATCATTTGACACCGCATCAGGTGGAATTTGGTCTGGAACAGGCTCTGGCGGTGAATGGTTTCCTGAAGTATTAGATCATTATTTAGGAGTGCACTTCCTGGATGCAGAATCAAAATACCATTACGGTTGGATACGCTGCGATGTTAAAGATGAAGGAAGAACATTAGTAATTAAAGATTATGCCTACGAAAAGTTTATTGATCGTGAGATTATTGCAGGAGACACTATTGGCTATCATCCTTTTGAACATGATACAATTGTATTGAACCCGGGCACAGGAATTGAAAATGTATTAACCGTTGCTCAGGTTTACAGCTTTGAGCAGAGTATTTATATTCAGTTAGCGATAATAATTCCAAAGGCACAAGTAATCGTTTACGATCTTGTGGGAAAAGAAATATACACTGCCGAACTTAATAACCTATCAACAGTAATTCCTATAAATGCACTAAAAGGAATTTACCTTGTGGAAATAACTGCGGACGAAAGCAGATTCACAAAAAAGGTATATTTGAATTAAAATATTAAATTAAGCATCATTTTTTTTCCTAAAAAGAAGTACAACATATTTAGGTTTATTTATAGTAAATCCCGGATAATTTGGTGTGGAAATCCTTATTCCAATAGCAACACTTTATTGGTTTCTAATTTCTCTTTCCTACCTTTGTTGCAAAATAACACAATTCCATGTCAGATATCAATCAATTAAAACGCATCGCCACGCAAGTGCGCAGAGATATAGTTCGTCAAGTTCACGGTTGTCAGAGTGGCCATCCCGGTGGTTCATTGGGCTGTGCCGATTATTTTGTTGCACTGTATTTTGAGGTAATGCAACACAATACCGATTTCAAAATGGATGGAATTGGTGAAGATGTATTTTATTTGAGTAATGGTCATATTTCGCCCGTTTGGTATAGTGTTCTTGCCCGTGCCGGCTATTTTCCAATTGAAGAATTAAAAACTTTCCGCAAATTGGATAGCCGTTTACAGGGACACCCTACAACAGCAGAACATTTACCCGGAATTCGCATTGCAAGTGGGTCGTTAGGACAAGGATTATCCGTAGCAATTGGAACCGCGCTCGCAAAAAAATTAAACGGCGACGATCGTTTGGTTTACACACTTCATGGTGATGGAGAAATGGATGAAGGCCAGATATGGGAAGCTGCAATGTTTGCCGCACACCACAAAGTGGATAATATCATTTCTGCAATAGATTACAATGGTCAGCAAATTGACGGACCTACCGAAAAGGTAATGAGTTTGGGTAACCTCAAAGCCAAATGGGAAGCATTTGGTTGGGATGTGATCGAACTTAAGGAGGGAAATGACATGGAAAAGATCCTGAATACGCTGAAAACAGCGCAACAACATACCGGAAAAGGCAAACCTGTTATGATTCTCTTACATACTGCAATGGGAAGTGGAGTCGATTTTATGGAAAACGACCATCAATGGCACGGAGTTGCGCCTAATAATGATCAACTTGAAAAAGCTTTAGGGCAGCTTGAAGAAACTTTGGGGGATTATTAGGAAGGGGAATGGTGAGTGGTGAATGGTGAGTAACTCCACGTTTGCAGGAACGTTATTCTTTTTGCAAAAACATGAACCTTTCCTGATAAGTTAACCTTTACTCACGATTCAAAGTTCACGATTCACGAAAAGTGGTGAATTTGCTCACAACCCAACCCCGAACCCTTTACCCAGAACTCAGAACCCAAAACTTGTTCCGACTATTTCGTAACTTTCAACGTTAAAAAAATAAATCGTGAAAAAGGACCAAGCCGCCAAATTATCTAACTACTCCATTTTTTCATCTGCATTTTTGTTGTTAAGTAATGCGGCTAATGCACAGATAATTTATACCGATGTTGATCCGGATGAAACTGCATTTACCGATGAAGTGCAAATAGATATGGATAATGATGGTGATGTGGATTTTAAATTGATTTTTATTGCGGAAACATTTACCTCGTTTTCTACCTCAGAATTAAAATTGCGTATCAATCCGCTTGGTGACAATAATGTTGCATTTAGTACACAAATTGTTCCTGTCACCTATTCCGGATTGCCATGGGCAACATACACGGGTGGAGCTACACAAGTAGTATTTACTGTTGCACCGTTAATAAATTCAGGAAATGTAATTGATGCCGAATTAAATTTTTCACCTGATCTTGCAAATTTATATCAGCGGTTGAATTTTAATATTTATAGCAGTTACGATCATCAGGCAATTGCCGGTGGTGATTGGGAAGGCGCCGTTGATAAATTTGCAGCATTTCAATTTTATTTTGATGGAGATTTGTTTTATGGTTGGATGCGATTAAGTGTGGATATACTCAGTGGAATAACTTTACATGATTACGCTTATGAATCAATTGCAAATACACCAATTATAACGGAAATAGTTTCCTATACACCCATTTGGAATTTGGTGGAAGATGCAGGAATTTTAGGAACGGGAGAGGATATTCAATTTAATTTCACAGCACCCGGCGATGAAGAAGATATTGATACGTATCGCATCATTTGTGTAAAAAAAGCAATAGCAGATGCTTTTACAATTGATATAGCAAATAGTCTTTTACCGGAACAATATTTAGAAATAATTCCCGATGGCAGCATAGCCTATACCGCAGCATTTACAGCACTTTCGAAGGATAGTGATGGTGACCTGATCACTGTTTCTCAGCCTTATAAATTATTTATATTGAATGTAATGGATCCTGCAGCAGGTTATGCAAATATGATTTCTAAAGCATCTGAATCTGTAGAATTAATTGATACAGTTACTGCTGTTCTTGATAATACTATTGCCGACATTGATGATCTTGGAAATGGGTTGGATATTAAAGTTTCTTTTGAGGAAGCCGAAACAAATCAGGGTATTTCAGAATACAGAGTAATCGTGGTAAAAAAAGATATTGCAGATGTTTTTACTTTGGCAGATGCAGAAATTGTTGCTATTGAAAATTATATTGCTGTGGCACCGGGTGAAATAAATTACACCGTTTTCCTAAACGAATTATCCACTGATTCAGATGGGGATCTTATCGAACCTGCAAAATATAAAAGTTTTATTTTAAGTGTTGCGGATGGAACATCTGCTGCATTAAGTGCAATATCTGAACCTTCTGAGGTTATTACATTAGAAACACAAACATCAGTTGTTAATTCCATATCCTTGGAAGATATTGCTGAATTAGGAAATGGTAATGATATTAAAATTTCATTCTCCATTCCGGCCCTGGAACAAACAATTTCAGCTTACAGAGTTTATCTTGTTGATTTTGCAACTGCTTTTGATTTTAATGTTGCCGTTGCTCAAGCTGTAGAATTGCCAAATTATTTTGCGGTAATTCCTGATGGGAACGATATAATATTGAATGGTAATGCTACCACTACTGATAGTGAAGGAAATTTAATCACCTGGGGAGTGCCGTATTACGTTTATGTTTTATCTGTTGCCAGTGTTTATGGAATTGAAGATACTTTATCTCCGCAATCCAATCAGGTAGTACTTAACTTTCCTGTTATTGAAAATATTGAGGAAATTAATAATGCTGATTTTCAAATATATCAAAGTAATAATATTGTATATCTTCAAATTAATTTCCAGATAGAAAACAACGCTACTTTTACAATATTCAACAATGTAGGTCAGAAAATAGCGGAGTCCAAAATATCGCAGGGACTTAACGAATTTCCGCTCGATTGGAAAAATGGAATTTATTACGGAATTATTCGCTCGGGAAAAAACATCATCCCCCAAAAACTCATTATTGCTGATTAATAACAAATAATTTGTTTAAATAAATGTAATGGAACGCCTGAACAGCGTTTTTGCAAACTATACTATACACACAAGCAGCAGCACTGTTTAAAGGCTGAAACTTAGGACAGCAAATAAACGGCAGCATTTTTGTTTATTTGCAAAACAATCTTTTAAAGGTTGTATCCGTTTTAGCGGAGCCAGACTATGCGCAAACTTTTACTTTTGTTGTCCATTTTCCTTACTGTATCGGGTTTTAGCCAAACTAAACCCGTAGGAAGTACTAAGCGTATACTCATTTTGTTGGATGGAAGTGGCAGTATGGTGGATCCTTGGAACAATACCAATAAGTGGGAAGTTGCCAAAAAACTTGTTGTAAAAACGATCGACAGCATACAAAAGGCTGAACCAGATGTGCAGATTGGCCTTCGGGTATTCGGTCATCAAAGCCCAAGAGTTGCGCATGATTGTCAGGATTCGAAGCTGGAGGTGCCAATATCAAAAAATTCAGCGGCGACCATAAAAGCCAAATTAAATACGATAACTCCACAGGGATATACTCCAATTGCCTATTCACTTTTTCTTGCAGCCGGTGATTTTATTTCTACAGAAGGAACAAACTCCATTATTTTAATAACGGATGGAATTGAAAATTGCGAAGGTGATCCATGCGCAAGTTCTGATGTTTTAAGAGAAAAACGGATTACACTAAAACCATTCGTAATTGGTGTTGGATTAAAGGAAGCCGATAAAAAAAATTTTGAATGTGTTGGAAGTTTTTACGATGCCGGCAATGAAAAAGCTTTTTCCAATGCTATGAGTATTGTAATTTCGCAAGCATTAAATATAACAACTACGCAAATTAATTTAATTGATGCTTTCGGATTGCCAATCGAAAAAAATATTGAGATAACATTTTACGATAGTTTTTCAGGGGAGGTGAGATACAATTATGTACAAACACCCGATGAGAAAAATCAACCGGATACCTTGTATTTAAATCCGATCGGAAAATATAATATTGTTGTGCATACCACACCGGAGGTAGAATTAAAAGAAGTGGAATTAATTCCCGGAAAACACAATATAATTGGTGTGGATGTTCCACTTGGTATTTTGCAACTCACAGAAGGAATCGGAACCATCTTCAGTGAAAAACAATGTGTGGTAAGAAATAATGATACCGGTGAAATTTTATATGTACAGAATTTTAATACTAAACATAAATACATTGCCGGTACTTATGATATTGATATTCTCACACTGCCGAGAATGCATTACGAAAATTATCAAATTAAAGGCGGCGTTGACAATAAAATTGAAATTCCACTACCGGGTACACTCAATAT
>CAZXBG010000041.1:9630-27484 GCA_964638865.1 uncultured Chitinophagales bacterium
CATGCTGTGGTAAATGGAATTGCAGATAGTTTAAATAATATGCCGAATGTTCAAATGGCAATGCGTGTATATGGACACCAAAGTCCGCAACCGGTTAACGACTGTGAAGACTCAAAACTGGAGATAGCTTTTAAAACAAAAAATGCACTCGCAATAAACAATAGGCTAGATGATATTCGTCCGCAGGGAGTAACACCAATTGCGTATTCTATTGAACAAACAATAACGGATTTTGGCGTTGATGCAAAAAATTATCGCAATATTTTAATTCTGGTAAGCGATGGTTTCGAATCCTGTGGATTAAACCCTTGTGAAGTGGTTCTGCGATTAAAAAATCTTGGAATCATCACTAAATCTTATGTAATAGGAATTGGAATTGACGCTACAGAATATTCGCAGTTTTCCTGTATGGGCGAATTTTTAAATATTGAGTCGGAGTTGCAAACCGAATTTGTGATCAACACCACCATCGCTAAAATATTTAATTCTGTTTTCACAAGAGTAGATCTTTTGGATGTAAATAAGGATGCTACAGAAACTGATATGCTGATGTCCTTTGTTGACGCAGAAAGTGGGAAGACGCGATTTAATTATTATCACACCTTAAATCCTAAAGGAAATCCTGATACCATAACGCTTGACCCTTCCCTGGCATATGATTTGCAAATTCACACCACTCCCGAAATTTGGAAAAAGAATATTGACCTCACAAAAGGGGAACTGAATATCATAACAGAACCCGCTCCACAGGGATTTTTAAAGGTGTATGTGAGAGGTGAAACCTTTAAGGGAAGGATCAATTGCATCATAAAAAAAGAGAATAAGATCGTTACCAATCAAACCTCCAACAACAGCCAAAAATTATTAATTGGTGAGTATGAACTTGAAATTTTAACTTTGCCGGTAATTAAGGTAAGCGGAGTTCAGGTTGAACAGGATAAAACAACAACAATTGAGATCTCGGCGCCCGGATTTGTCACTTTTAGCAAAAATGAACAGATAGCCGGTGCGATTTATGAAAATAAGGAGAATAAATTGGAGGAAGTTTACGAGTTGAGCGATACAAACTTAAAGGAAACATTGGCATTGCAGCCCGGAAAATACACGGTGATCTATCGTTATCTTTCCAAAAAAGATATGGCTGCAACCAAAGAATATACCTTCGAAGTAGTTACAGGAACTGCACTTACCGTCAGACTCTAAAAAATTGTACCAGTGATAAATGTAGATTACACCAATCAGAAAGACACGCGTTCCGGATTCGGCGCAGGCATGTCGGAATTAGGAAAGTTGAACCCGGAAGTTGTTGCCCTTTGTGCCGACTTGGTAGGTTCCTTAAAACTCGACGATTTCATTAAAAACCATCCTGAACGCTTTTTTCAATGCGGAATTGCCGAGGCAAATATGACCGGAATTGCAGCTGGATTAACGGTTGGAGGTAAAATACCCTTCGCATGCACCTTTGCTAATTTCGCAACAGGTCGCGTATACGACCAAATTCGACAGTCGGTAGCCTATTCCAATAAAAACGTAAAGATCGCGGCTTCCCATGCCGGTGTTACATTGGGGGAAGATGGCGCAACACATCAGATATTGGAAGATATCGGGTTGATGCAAATGCTGCCAAACATGGTAGTGATCAATCCTTGCGACTATAATCAAACTAAAGCCGCAACAATAGCGGCAGCGGAACATATTGGGCCGGTTTATCTTCGTTTCGGCAGACCAAAATGGCCAATATTTTATCCCACCACCGAAAAATTTGAGATCGGAAAGGCCTGGAAAATTCAGGATGGAAAAGATGTTTCCATTTTTGCAACAGGACATTTAGTAATAAAAGCTATTGAAGCAGCAAAAATTTTGGAAGAAAAAGGATACTCCGTCGATTTAATTAATATACATACCATTAAACCTTTAGATATTGATGCAGTCATACAGTCTGTAGCCAAAACACGTTGTGTGGTAACAGCAGAAGAACATCAAATTATTGGTGGTTTAGGTAGTGCAATTGCGAAAACAATAAGTGAAAATACGTCTGCACCAATTGAATATGTAGGCGTGCACGATAAATTCGGCGAAAGCGGAACTGCAGAACAATTGCTCACTAAATATGGAATGAGCACACAACATGTAGTGGATGCAGCATTGAAAGTGATGCAACGAAAAAATTAAGTTGTTAATTATTTGGTCTTGGTTTAGGAAATATTTTGAATATTTATTAGTATAATATTTCTTCGTGAAACCTTTGTGTCTTAGTGCCTTAGTGGCCTCTGAATTTATTTGTATTAAAACTACATGACCGATAAAGAGATCCTCCATTTATGCCTCCACGAAAAAACCAGGGATCTCGGTTTCAAACACCTCGTTTCTGTATATTCCAAAAAAATTTATTGGCATGTTCGCCGCATGGTTACCGATCACGACGATGCAAATGATGTTGTCCAAAATTGTTTTATAAAAGCCTGGAAAGGATTGCCAAATTTTCGGGAGGACAGTCAGTTATTTACCTGGATATACCGCATTGCAACCAATGAATCCATCACTTTTTTACAAGACAAATACAGAAAAAATAATTCCGGCAAACCAATAGAATCCAATACCTATGTTAGCGCTTTAAAAGAAGAGGTTTGGCTAGATGGGGAGACCTTAAAAGATAAATTACAGGCAGCAATTAATACCCTTCCTGCCAAACAAAAACAGGTGTTTGTAATGCGCTATTTTGAGGAGATGAAATACGAGGAAATGGAAGCAATATTAGGCACATCAACAGGTGCACTGAAGGCAAGTTTTCACCATGCAGTCAAAAAACTGGAAATTATTTTGAAGGATGGATTAAACCATGGGTGAGAAAAGAAGTCATAAGGGAATTAATTGACAATTGATAATTGACAATTGAAAATGAAACTCCCGATAGCTATCGGGACGACCTACCAGGTTTTTTTGAACCTGTGAAGTCTGAAGGAAGAGGGGAAATAAATTGAGAATGGGGGTTATTATAAGTCGAACGGCAAGATATAATACACAGAAAATAAAATGAATACTGAAAAACAAAATATCAAAAACGAACTCGGTGAGCTGAACAGCATATTAAAAGATATGCGTGAGGAGGAAGGTAAAAATTTTCCAATTGGATATTTTGAACAATTGGAGGAGGATATTTTGAATAAGACCATTAATGCAGAAAATGGAACAGTGGGGGATAAAAAAATTATTCGTCTTACATGGTTAAAATATGTTTCCGGAATTGCTGCAGTATTTATTTTAGTATTTATCGGATTTAAAATATTTGGGGATAAAAACGAGAGTCTGGAAATACAATTGGCAAAGATGGATAACACAGAGATAAATAATTTTATAATTGACCAGATAGCATCCATAAGTTCAGAAGAGATACAAAATTATTTAATTCAGAATGTGGAGGATATTGAAACAGAATTATTATTTCAAACAGATTTTATCAGCGATGCATCGGTTACTGAAAAAATATCGGAAGATGTGAACGAACAAATTATGCAGAAATCCTCTTCCCCCAATAAAAACGATAATTTATTAGACGAAGAATTATTAAAACAATTAGACGATCAAACAATGCAGGATTATTTAAATGACGCTGCATTGTTTGAAGACCTTGGACTATAGTTTAATTAATTCAAATTTTACATTAAACCTTCACCAAAACCAACCAATATGAAAAAACTAACTATCATTATCCTCCTCGGATTATTTAGCAACGCTGCCTTTTCTCAAGGTCCGCCACCAATGTTCGATGAAGAAAAAATTGAACCTTTGCGCATCGCATTTTTAACAAAATATCTGGAACTTACTTCAGAGGAAGCACAAAAATTTTGGCCTGTTTACAACAAAATGCGCGATGAAATAAAGGTAGTAATGGATGCAGATAAAGCATTAAAGGATGGCAAAAGCATTAATGATATGAACGACGAAGAATTAAACAAATTCATCACTTCGCATTTTGAAAACGATCAAAAAATGCTCGACCTCAAGAAAAAATATGCAGAAGAATTTAAGAAGGTTTTACCCCTGCGAAAAGTTGCTTTATTAGCCGATGCAGAAAATGAATTCAAACGACAAATGATACAACACGCCGGAGAAAAACGTAAAGGAATGAATGATGGAATGAAAGAATGAATCCAATCGACCTTCCTCAACCTTCCTCGCTCGACCTCACAGGTTTCGCAAACCTGTGAGGTATTAACGCAGCAATAGAATAATGATAAATGAATGAATGCACCAACACGAAAAATGTAGTATGTATTTGTTTTGGCAGTTTTAATATTAAGGTAACTATTAGAATTATTTCAATATACCCCTGATGTAAATTATCTGACTGCACCCCTCGATAAACATCGACATCTTTCATTAATCTTAACTGCAAAAGAATAAGTTTTTCCCCCAATCACATTTTCCGCCTTCACAATTTTTTTTAGATTATCAATAAAAAAACCGCCAAAACAAATAACCCAATTAATTTTAACTTTTATTTGAATTCAAACTAAAATATCACCGAATGCCCCTCAATCCTTCCTTTTTCTTTCTTTTCACTATCTTTACCACAAATAACAAATAAATGCCTTACAATACTCAGCGGCCAAATATGATACTTCGCGAATACGGCCGCCATATACAGATTCTGGTGGAACATGCCTGCACGATTGAAGATGATGAAGTGCGCAACAAACTTGTGCAGGATATCATCGACCTGATGGGAACCATGAATCCTACATTGCGCAATGTGGAAGACTTCCGTCATAAATTATGGGATCATATCTACATGATGAGTGATTTCAAATTAAACGCAAAATCTCCATATCCAACACCGGAACGCGAATTGCTGAGAAGAAAAAATATAAAACTCAAATACCCTCGCCAGAAAATCCGATTTAAACATTACGGGAAAAATGTGGAATCCTGCGTAAATAAGGCCTCCAAATTAGAGGATCCTCAAATGAAGCTGGAGTTTGCTCAGGTGATCGGAAATTACATGAAACTTGTTCATCAAAACTGGAACAATGAAGATGTGAACGATGAAACAATTAAACAAGATCTTCAGAGTTTAAGCGATAATCAACTGCAACTGCAGGAAAATACCGATCTGGATACCTTAACTAAATCAACCCGCCGCCAACCACAGCAACAACAGCAAAGCCGCCCGGGTAAAAACTTTCAGGGTCAGGGTGGTGGAAGAAATTTTAAGCGACCGGGACAAGGACAAAATCCAAATTATCAAAATTTCAAAAAGAACCGTTAATGGATGCATTTGAAATTGTAGGAGGCATAAAGCTGAAAGGCGAACTTGTCCCTCAAGGTGCAAAAAACGAAGCGCTTCAGGTTATTTGTGCCGTGCTGTTGACAGACCAAAAAGTTACGATTACCAATATCCCCGACATACGCGATGTCAACTTTTTAATTGAATTACTCGCCGATATGGGTGTGAAAGTGGAGCGACCCTCACGCGACACCTGCATTTTTCAAGCCGACAATATTAATTTAGCCTACATTAACAGTGACGATTTTATTGATAAAAGTCGCAAAATGCGCGGGTCTGTTATGGTAATGGGACCACTTTTGGCGCGTTTTAAACATGCAACATTGTCAAAACCCGGTGGTGACAAAATTGGTCGGAGACGATTAGATACACATATTATCGGTTTTATGAAACTTGGGGCTCACTTTGATCAAAATACAGGTGCAATCAGTGCAGAAAGATTAAAAGGAGCATATATGTTACTGGATGAAGCATCGGTAACCGGAACGGCAAATATTTTAATGGCAGCAGTTTTGGCAGAAGGCAGAACTACCATCTATAATGCCGCTTGCGAGCCATATCTACAGCAACTTTGTCACATGCTTATAAGCATGGGTGCCAGGATTACCGGAATAGGATCCAATTTATTATACATCGACGGAGTGGAAAGTTTGGCTGGATGTGAACACCGCATTTTGCCGGATATGATAGAAATTGGCAGCTTTATCGGCCTTGCTGCCATGACTCAAAGCGAGATTACCATTAAAAACGTGCGTTTCGATATGCTTGGTGTTATTCCGGATATTTTTAGTCGTTTGGGAATACAAATGGAATTGAAGGGGGATGATATTTTTATTCCGGAACAGAAGAATTACACTATTCAAAATTTTCTTGACGGATCCATATTATCTATTGCAGATGCACCTTGGCCGGGATTTACACCCGACTTGATCAGTATTATTCTTGTTGTAGCAACACAAGCTCAGGGATCTGTTCTGGTGCACCAAAAAATGTTTGAAAGCAGATTGTTTTTCGTAGATAAATTAATTGAAATGGGTGCCCAGATCATACTATGCGACCCACATAGAGCAACTGTTATTGGTATAGATAGAAAGTTCAAACTGAAAGGTATTGAGATGAGTTCGCCCGATATCAGAGCAGGTGTGGCTTTGCTTATTGCGGCGCTTTCTGCAGAAGGTAAAAGCACCATTCACAATATTGAACAAATTGACAGAGGATATCAACAAATTGATAAACGTTTACAAGCTATCGGGGCGCAGATTAACAGAATTTAATACCCCTTGCAACTATTTTCCTTACAAATTACTCTTACTAATGTTGAAAACACGAGGTTGAATTGATAATGATAATTTAACTTTGTACTTCAATTTTTACATTAGGGAACCCCATATTCCCCAAATCAATATCACACATTATTGTAAAAAGGTATTGGATCAATTAATTGTCCTTTGTAATGAAAACATTTTACATAATTGTATGCCTATTTTTTGCACTTCTTTTTAGTGCATGTACTGCGCCAAAAGCGGTATCAGGAACTCGTTCAGGAGATATAGCACCAGAAATTTCTGCTGTGGATCCGGGAGGTAATACCTTGACATTGAGCAGTCTGCGAGGAAAATATGTGTTGGTTGAATTTTGGGAATCAGGCAATAGCCAGTCGCGAAAAAATCACTTTGAGATGGGAAGAATGTACCAGAAATACAGAGATGGGATCTTCGAAGATGGAAATGGGTTCACAATATATAGTATTTCCATAGATAGTGATAAGTCAAAATGGTTATCAGCAATTAGAGAGGATGTTATGGTATGGCCAGCGCAGGTTATTGATACTAATGCATGGAATTCAAAACCATTGCTCGACTATGCAGTTGCTTCACTACCAAAATATTATTTATTGAATGGGGAAGGTATCATCCTTCAGCATAATATTATTATTTCCGATCTGGAAAAAATATTAATAAAGTATTTAGAATAATATAAAAACCACAACAAACACAATGATGTTATCGACTTCTCAAAAGCCATTTAACACACACACACAAGCTAAACTGGTAGCAGTTTATTTTGCAATTGTAATGATACTGTCATTAACAAATTGCACTGTTTCCAATAAAGTTACGGGAATTGACACAGGCAACGTTTCCCCTGAAATTAATGCCAAAAATTACGATAATCAGGATTTGTCTCTTTCAGCACTGAAGGGCTCCTATGTACTAATAGAATTTTGGGAATCCGGAAACACCGCAGCAAGAAATAATCATTTCGAGATGGAAAGATTGTATCAAAAATATTGGAACTCCGCTTTTGAAAGAGGAGAAGGATTTTGCATTTATAGCCTGTCATTGGACACCGATAAAACCAAGTGGGCAAATGCTATTAATCAGGATAATATAAGTTGGCCTTGTCAGGTTTTGGATACAAAATCGTGGAATTCAAAGGCTGCTCTTCATTATAATGTTGGATTTCTTCCGCAATATATTCTCATAGATGGAAATGGGGTAATTGTGAAAAAAAATATACTCATCAAAGACCTGGAGGATATTCTAAGGGAAAATTTAGATTCCTGATCCTCTCCTTTTCATCAATTCCTGCATTTTATTAGTGTCAATTTGGCAATGATTGCCGTGGTGGCAGTATTTTTGAACCCGCTTGTAAGTCAGGTTTTTCCAAGATCATTGGGGAAAATGCGCCAATACGTCAAAAATAAACAATATCGAAAATATGCCGGAGGAAAAAGCTAGTTCAGAACAATTGAATGAAGAGGTTACAAATGAAAATGATTTGCCTGTTGAAGGGGAACTGTTAGATGAATCTACTACCCCTATCAAGGAGTTGGAGGAACAGAAGGAAAAATACATCAGGTTACTCGCTGAATTTGAAAATTATAAAAGACGCACCTCTCGCGAAAGGATAGAATTATTTAAAACAGCCGGACTCGAAGTAATAAAAGACCTCTTGCCTGCATTAGATGATATTGACCGTGCTGAACAGGTTGTAGCTGACGCGAAAGATCTGGAAGCTGTGAAAGCAGGGTTAAAACTTATCAGCGAAAAAGTAAAAAATATCCTGCTCCAAAAAGGACTGAAAGAAATTGAATGTAAAGGACATGAATTTAATACGGACATGATGGAGGCTATCACAGAAATTTCAGCACCTTCAGATGATTTAAAGGGTAAAGTGGTGGAAGTTTTAGAAAAAGGATATACTTTAAATGATAAAATAATCAGATATGCTAAGGTTGTTATTGGGAAATAATTTAACCTTCAGCAAAAACACAAAGCAACATTAATAAAGTAATCACACGCGGTAGTTTATTATGGCAAAAAAAGATTTTTATGAAATATTAGGTGTCACGAAATCATCGTCGCCGGAAGAAATTAAAAAAGCTTACCGGAAGATGGCATTGCAATATCATCCGGACAAGAATCCCGGGAATAAAGAATCGGAGGAAATGTTTAAGGAAGCTGCTGAAGCTTATGAAGTGTTGAGTGACCCTCAGAAAAAGGCGCGTTACGATCAATACGGTCATCAAGGTGTTAGCGGTGCAAGTGGCGGCGCAGGTCATATGAATATGGATGATATTTTCAGCCAATTTGGTGATGTTTTTGGGGAATCTGTTTTTGGAGATTTTTTTGGCGGTGGCGGAAGAAGACAACAACAACAAAGACAACGAGGAGTTCGAGGTTCTAATATTCGTATTAAAGTAAAACTCACCTTAAAAGAAATTGCAGAAGGAACTCGCAAAACAATTAAAGTAAAAAAATATGTTGTTTGTGATACTTGTCATGGCAATGGAGCGAAAGATGCGTCGAGTGTAAGCACCTGCAAAACTTGTCAGGGTTCAGGCTATGTGCGCAAAGTGCAAAATACTATTCTGGGACAAATGGCAACAACTCAAACCTGTCACACTTGTCATGGCTCAGGACAGCAAGTGACTGCAAATTGTACTAAATGCCATGGTGCAGGAAGAATCTACGCGGAAGACACAATAAATATTGATATACCTGCAGGTGTGCACGATGGAATTGAATTGTCGATGAACGGAAAAGGAAATGCCGGAGAAAAAGGCGGACCGAACGGAGATCTTTTAATCAGTATCGAAGAGATTAAAGACACTGAATTAAAACGGGAAGGAAATCACGTTTTATATAATTTATATATCAGTTTTGCAGATGCAGCCTTAGGAACAAAAGTTGAAATACCTACCATTGATGGAAAGGTTCGAATAAATATTCCGGAAGGAACTCAAGGCGGGCATATCATGCGATTAAAAGGAAAAGGATTACCGGCACTTAATAGTTACGGCAAAGGTGATCAGATAATTGAAGTACATGTTTGGGTACCAAAACATTTATCCTCCGAAGAAAAGAAAATGCTCGAAAAATTAAAATCCTCCAAAAATTTCCATCCCGATGTTAATCAAAAAGAGAAAGGATTTTTTGAGAAAATGAAGGGGATGTTTGATTGAACGGGTTTCGGGTAGCGTAACGCGGGTATTGGGATATCAGTTACTTTTAAATGGAGATATTATTTTTTGATTGGAACAATAACAAAAAAGGAAATTAAAAGTGGTTTCAATTTCCTTTTTTCGTTGTATGAAATGTATTAATAAAAAACAACCGTTGGAGTTGCGCAATGATTACATAAAACTATAAACAACCAATACACCTCAAAAGCAATCCCGATATCCGATACCTCACCCCTCACTCACTAAGATCCATAAACCCTCCACTGTTATTAATAAATGCATTTTCATTCATAAACTGAATTAATTCCTCTATGGAAATGCTTTGTTGATCGCCGGTGGACATATTTTTCAGCGTGATTTTATTTTCTTTAATTTCATTGGAACCGATCACTGCTGCATAAGGAATTTTTTTATCATCGGCATATTTGAATTTTTTTGGCATTTTCACATTGAGGTCGGGATATATTTCACAACGAATGTTTTCACTGCGTAACTGAGTTGCATAATTCAAACACATTTTTTCTGCAGCCTCCTCAAATGGAATAAATAATACCTGCGTAGTTTTTAAAGCTGATTCTGGAAATAAATTTAATTCGCTGATCACATCATATATTCTGTCGAGCCCAAAGGAAATACCAACGCCACTCATGTTCGGGAGGCCAAAAATTCCGGTAAGATCATCATAACGTCCGCCACCTAATATGCTTCCGATTTTCACGTCGTTGGATATTACTTCATAGATGGTTCCTGTGTAATAACTTAAACCACGTGCCAATTTTAGATCGAAGTCTATTGTAACATTTTTATTTTCAACACCTTTTATTTTTTCAAATAATTCCTGAATTTCTGCAATTCCTTTTTTTCCTTTTTCTCCGGTAAATTTGTTTTCAAGAAAGGTTATTTTTTCTGCCGCAATTCCGTTAAAATCGAGTATTTCCGTTATCTTGTTCACCTGTTCATTTGTGAACGATTGTTCCTTTAATTCTTTTATTACTCCCTCAATTCCAATTTTGTCTAGCTTGTCGATGATATTTACCAGGAGTAGATTTTTTTCTGTTTCTCCGATATATTCATTCAGTCCGTCTAATATTTTTCTGTTATTTAATCGAATGGTAACTTTCAGGTTTAATTTTTCGAAAACTTCTTTAATGATCATTACGAGTTCGGCATCTATCAATAAGCTGTTACTTCCAATAGCATCAGCATCACACTGATAAAATTCTCTGTAGCGGCCTTTTTGCGGGCGATCTGCACGCCAAACGGGTTGTATCTGATATCGTTTAAATGGGAAACTGATCTCATTTTGGTTCATCACTACGTATCGCGCAAAAGGAACAGTAAGATCGTACCGCAAACCTTTTTCGGAAATATCAGCTATTAATTTGTTGCTGTTTTTTTCAGTGAGTGAAACAACATCCGCATCTTTTAAATAATCGCCGCTGTTTAATATTTTAAATAATAATTTATCGCCATCCGCACCATATTTTCCCATTAAAGTAGAAAGATTTTCCATCACGGGAGTTTCCAATGGCTGAAATCCATATAATTCATATACATTTTTAATAGTATCAATTATATAATTTCTTTTGGAAACTTCTTCAGGTCCAAAATCACGTGTTCCTTTTGGTATTGATGGTTTTTCTTTTGCCAAGGTTAACTTTTTTATATTAGGTTACTTTTAAATTGTTGTTAATTGTTCTTTTGTCAACGGATAAATTTACCAATGTGCTTATTTACCAATGTGACTGCACCCAAATCCTGTTGTTCCAATTGCAACCTATCTTTTATTGATAATTACAAATTTACGTTTTATTGTAAATTCAAATGTTAATCCACTCATTTATTTTTTATATAACTTCGTTTAACTCACCACTACTCTCAAATAACATTCGGTAATTCATTGCTACATTAGTGCATTTTCTCGTCTGTTCATTGGTACATTTATTCGGCTGTTCATTGGTACATTGGTACATTTTTTCGGCTGTTCATTGGTACATTTTCTCGGCTGTTCATTGTTATATTGGTACATTTATTCGGCTGTTCATTGGTACATTGGTACATTTATTCGGCTGTTCATTGGTACATTTCCCCGGCTGTTCATTGGTACATTTTCTCGCCTTTTCACCGCTCTATTTATTCATCCTCTTATTATTTCCTCACATGCTTTATCCAACATTTCATAAACGGTGGAATATAATTCATCATCGTAATAGGGGTCAGGAACTGCTTTATTTTGTCCCGGTTCCACTAAATTCATGATCAATTCTACTTTTTTTTTATCCTCCTCCTGAATGGCCATATTTATTACATCGCGGTAATTGGAACTATCCATGGTATAAATGCGATCAAAGTCAGAAAAATGTTTTTGTGCGAATTTTTGCGCTTTTTGTTTGCTGATATCAATGCCATTTAATTTGGCAATTTTTTGCGAACGTGGATCTGGTGCTTCGCCAATATGCCAACTTCCGGTTCCTGCGCTTTGCACTTCCCAATTTAAACCGGCAGCAAGTATTTTATGCCTCAGAATCCCTTCCGCAAGAGGACTCCTGCAAATATTTCCCAAACAAACCATAAGTATTTTCATCCTGCAAAATTAATGAAATACCGAACACCTGCCGGCTAACCAGGTCGGACGGGAGTTAAGCGTTAGAAGTGCGTTCCAATTTACAATTTAGTTTTACATGACGAAGGTCGAGGGCGAATGTATTTGTTAATTTATTAATCGGGTAATTTGATAATTAAATGGTGCCCGGCTGTTCATTGGTACATTTACACATTGGTACATTGGTACATTTCATCATTCGGCTGTACTTAATTGTCAATTAATAAAACCCATATTCAAAATAATACTCCACCCTAAACCCATCCTCCACGGTAATCGTATTTTTTGGAAGTCCATTATCTAAATAGTAATATTTTGTGGAAAATGCAGGTATTGCATCCGTTGCGGTATCATAATATACACGCATTTCAATGAGTTGATCTTTATCGTTGTAAGCGTAAAACATTTTATTATAAAATTCTTCATTCATGTTGAATGATTCTTCGGCAAGTCTGTTTTTAGCATCCCAGGTATATGTTGAATAATCTGTTTCCACCATTACCATTTTATCCAAAAAATTGCCTTCTGCATCAACTTCAAACCTCGCCGATTTTCCTATTCGCTTGATGATATTTCCTGATTTATCATATGCATAACTATATTCTCTTGCCTCGGCACTTGCGAAAATGGCTGCATTTAATTTATTTTTTTTATCATATTCAAACCCATAGGTCATCGGATACAGATCATATCCATACATGGTTATAATTCTTATTCTACCATCGGGGAAATAAGTATATTCATCTTTCATCGTATCAATTGTTTCCTCCTCATATCCACGCTCACCATTATCAAAGGTATTTCGAAATAACCATCCGTTTTCGGTAAATTCGGACACAGAAACGCGTGTTGTGATACTATCCTCATCCATCATAAATTGTGTTTGAGTTTTCACTTTGTTTTTTTTAAAGATTTCAAATTCTTTTGACTGAAACCCAATATCTCCAGGCATAAATTGACCAAAAATGGAAACATTAATAAGTATCCCGGTCAATAGAAAAGTGAAACAGCGTTTGTTCATATTGAATTATTTTGATGGTTAAAGTTATAACAAATATTTTTAGCTGTTTCTTCGTTTCCACGTTGAACAGGCACACGCAACACGCTGTTAATTTTTTTAGTCTTAGCGAACGTCTTGGTATAAAAATGAACATTCTTGAAGTTACACATTGTTTTATCTCAAACCTATGTTACAAATTTCAGTAATTGCTATACCTTCGCAAACAATGCAAATTACTGATCACAAAGATACCATTGTTGCCATAAGCACCCCGCCCGGAATTGGTGCTATTGCCGTTATCCGATTGTCGGGCGAGAAGGCCATAAAAATAACCGACGAAATTTTTGTTGGAAAGAAGCTAACCGATGTTCCATCGCATACTTTGCATTTCGGCATAATAGAAAAAAATGGAAACAAGGTTGACGAAGTAGTAGTTGGTATTTTTCGAAATCCAAAGTCGTATACCGGAGAAGATATTATTGAAATTTCCTGTCATGGTTCGCCTTTTATACAACAACAAATTCTGCAACTCCTAATTTCAAAAGGTGCCCGTTTGGCAAAACCGGGGGAGTTTACCATGCGTGCTTTTTTAAATGGGAAAATGGACCTGAGTCAGGCGGAGGCAGTTGCAGATCTTATTAATGCAGAAACACTTGCCGCACACGATATCGCATTAAAACAAATGCGGGGAGGCTACAGCGAGGAATTAAAAAAATTGCGATATGAATTAATTCACTTTGGTTCCATGGTTGAACTGGAGTTAGACTTCAGCGAAGAAGATGTGGAATTTGCCGAACGCCGACACATGCAGTTATTAATTGGGAAAATAAATACCATTTTAAATGGATTGATAAACTCTTTTGAATTAGGTAATGTAATTAAAAATGGAATTAATACCGTAATTGCCGGAAGACCCAATGCAGGAAAATCCACTTTATTAAATGCTTTATTAAATGAAGAAAGAGCCATAGTTAGTGAAATACCAGGAACTACCAGAGATACCATTGAAGAAGAATTAAATATCAACGGAATTGTATTTCGATTAATTGATACTGCCGGAATTCGCGAAGCAAAGGATGAAATAGAAAAAATGGGTGTCGCAAAAACCATGGAAAAAATTAAAACATCCACTTTATTAATGTATGTTTTTGATGTAAATACGATGCGTTTTTCAGATGTTAAAAATGATCTCGATTCTTTAATTTCCTCCGGCGATAAAATGTTACTGGTAGCAAATAAAATTGACACCCCTGATGGCGGAAAATTACGCGCTAATTTTTTCGAGTTAGAACCCGACGCCTATATTTCCTCCCTCGAAAAAACAAATATTGAAGAATTAAAAACTTCCATGTATAAAAAGATCGTCACAGAAGATCTCAACATCGGCAATATAATAGTCACCAACGCCCGCCACCTCGAAGCCCTCCAAAAAACCCGTCATTCGCTGGACGAAGTGCTCAACGCCATCAGCAGCGAATTAAGCGGAGAATTAACAGCGCTTCATATTCGTTACGCACTCAATGCACTGGGCGAAATAACAGGGGAGATAACCAATGATGATTTGTTGGATGATATTTTTAGGAATTTTTGTATCGGAAAGTAACTTCTACAAAGCATTTTGATTGATTGAGCAGTATGCCACCTTTTATAAAATTATTTAAAAGTTCCACTAAATCTGTCATGAATCTGTGAGATGCTTAAAGCTGGTTAATCCCTGTCCAGCCGATCAGACGGGTGTGATTCTGATATTATACCGTTACCTTAAAACCGCGCATTAGGCCGCCGTATTTGGAAAGTTGAGAGAATAATGGTATCATTGTTGAAAATTTTTCTGCTCAACCCTAGAAAAATATTTTTTCATCACTTAACAAAATATTAAAATGCACATTATGAAATCTTTTCTAAGCTTTTTTATTTGTTCATTGTTCATTATAAGGAGTTTCTCTCAAGTTGTTGCTCCTGACGATGCTTCAAATTATTCTGATATTATTACGTTACAAACTGGTGAGGATATTAAATGTTCTGTATTGGAGGTCGGTGTTACGGAAATAAAATATAAAAAAGAAGGCGTTCAACCTATTTATACAATTAGAAAAGAAGATGTATTTTCAATATCCTATCCAAATGGCAGTAAAGATGTGTTCACAAAAATTGTTAATGAAGAAATTATCGAAGAGGATGATTTTACTGAATTAAGAGATTTACACTCAGAAGGTATGGATGATGCAAATTTGTATTATCCACAGAAGCACACAGGATCAGGTGGAACTTTTCTCACAACATTTTTAGTCTCTCCATTGTTTGGTTTGATTCCAGCGATTGTTTGTTCAACGACGGTGCCCTCGGATTTTAATTTAAATATACCTGATCAAGAAATATCTATTGGCGAGAATGAAAGTTATTTAAGAGGGTATAAAGAAGAGGCACTTCGAATAAAGTCGAAAAAAGTTTGGGGTGCCTATGGAGCGGGATGTGGTTTATGGATTATTTTCATCATTACTTATGCAACTGTGATTTCTAATTGATAAGCTCTAAATTCATGATATCGAGTTTTTTCCTGCAGTGCTATTTACTTGAGCTTGATTAATATTAAATATTTAATTATATGGATAAGTGGGACAGACTCTTCTTCAAACGCCAGGGAATAATCATTCATAATTGTAAATGGGATCGGTGCAGATTTCATAGATGGTAGAACTTATCAGAAAAAGGCCAAGCAAAAGTCAATTGCACAAAAAGTCATTTTGTGTCTTATTGATGATGATAAAAGGGGAAAACCAGAAATGGGCGGAAAACTTTTGTATCGGAAAGTAACTACTGCGTATTATCATTAAAAATTATCAAACTATAATCTAGAAATATTTTTCCGAATTGTCTGTATTATTTCGGTGAAATTTGGTTGACCCCGGTAATATAACGCTTTCGTTTAATTAAACCGATTTGTAAACTCCTCTAAAATTTGCGGATCATTTAGTAAGAATGCTTCATTTTCAGACAATGGAATTTTCGCGTCTTTAGGAGGAAACCGTTTGGAAATATGGGATTTATATTCATTTGTTCCTGTGAACCCATCAACAATTTTATTTTCCAAAAGCATTGCTATGTCATATTGACGCATAAAATTATTCCCTGTCTCCCCTGTTTCTTTTTCGCGTCTATACTCTTCCATTTGACTAATTAATTTAGTAATGGCATTAACAATTTCTTGGTTTTTACATTTCCAAATTTTGTTAGGCTTCATTTCATTCTTGATTTATTGATTTGTAAAATTCTAACTTTTACTTTTTCTAAAATATATTTATTGTCTTCACCGAGCGAATCCAAGTTGTTTACAAGGTCAACAAGAAGAAATTCTTCTGAAACTTTTAGTGGAAAAGTGGATCTTTTTTTGAAGTTAAATGTTCTGTTGCCCAAATTCACTACCTCGTGCCGTTTGTGATTATAAACTATTCTCTCATTGTATAATTCAGTTGTTCCGTATGCTTTTACCAAACAGCGAGTTGTAATGCTAAGCGCTGTTTTAATTCACATCTGCAATTCAGGTAAACTTCTTAAGGTCTTGCTTTTTAACAAAATCTTCTTACATTAGCTTATTATTTGGCAACCCTAAAACAGTACTCTTTACCCGAATTCATTCATTTTGTAATTATAAATTCCACTCAATAAACCTTTTTTTATGAAAAAACACATTGTATTTTCCATCCTTGTATTTGGAGTTATCACCCTTCATTCCCAAACCAACACCTTCCCAACCACAGGCAATGTGGGTATCGGAACAATAACACCAACCACCCTTTTTCAGGTAAAAGACGGCATTTCACAATTGGGCAGCGGTATTGACTATGGTCAGTTCAGCAGTATTGGCGACCTTACTTTTTCCGGAGGCGGAGATTATCTTGTTGGCGGAGATAAGTATGCATTTAGGTATTCGGGAAACCAAAACTTTGGGCTATTTTTTAGCGGTACCAATAGCCGTTATGAATTTCGAGATGGCTCTGCACTGCAGGTATTTTGGATTACAGGTGGTGGAAATGGATATATAAAATCCAAATTGGCCATCGGGTCCACAATAACACCAACAGCAACTTTAGAAATAACACCTACCAGTGGTAATGCATTGAAAATAAATCCTTTTGGAACTTTAGCTGGAAATACAGGTGAACTTCGTTTGATGGAGCTGGCGGCCAACGGAACAAATTATGTTGGGTTTAAACCTGCGGATAATATCCCGACGAATAAGATATGGGTATTGCCAACAGCCGATGGCACCGCAAATCAATTATTAAAAACGGATGGAGCCGGCAATTTAAGTTGGGCAACGGATGCAGGAACTTCCTATTTACCCGGAACAGGTATTTCGATTATAGGAACAACTATCAACAATACATTACCCGACCAAACTATAATATTGACTCAGGCAGGTGCAACTACAATTACCGGAACCTATCCGAATTTTACAATTTCATCTACTGATAACAATACTACTTATACTGCCGG
>CAZXBG010000042.1:0-26402 GCA_964638865.1 uncultured Chitinophagales bacterium
TTATTCCTCAGGCACGAATTTAATTACCACTTTTATTACAGGTAGAAATGTTAAACAGGGAATTTATTCCGAATATATCGACCACCGCGCCATACTTCGCACACTGGAGGATATCTATAAACTTCCACATGCCGGAAATTCAGTCAATAGCACTCCGATAACAAATTGCTGGAAATTTGATTTTTAATTTTTTCCTGTTGAATGATATTTACACAACAATATTTAATTATTTTAGCGCAAATTTTAATATCACTTAAAAAGAAAAATTGTTAATGAAAAAATCTACACTTCCCAACAAAAAGAAATTAGCCGGTTATTCGGCAATGGCCGCTGCATTTATTGCAGCCGGAACAGAGGCAGACGCCCAAATTGTATATGTTGATATTGTTGACGTAACCCTTGACCTGGGATTTTATATTCCTCTTGATCTGGACGGTGGCGGATCTGATGACTTCCTGTTTCAAGTTGCTTCGGATACCGCAGGTTCGTGGACCTTTGTGAATGGATTTGGAGATTATTCAGGACTTAGTATCGGCGGCCCTAACAATGCAATGGTTGGGTACGATGGGCCTATTTTTCCTTATGCAAGTGCATTAGATACCGCAAATTCCATTGATGTGGCTGCGAATTTTGTCACCAATTCAAATAATTATGCGTTTTTTGCATCAATTTATTCAGCAGTCACCTATGGCCCATGGGCGGATGTAACGGATAAATATCTGGGAATTAAATTTGAAATTGACGGAGAGTTGCATTATGGATGGATGAGATTGGATGTAACCGTTGGACCAGTATCACTTACGCTAAAGGACTGGGCATATAATTCTACTCCTGACGAAATGATCCTAACAGGAGATATTGGTGGAGCGGATGCAGAAATTACCTTTAACGATGCAGCGGTAACCGAAGATGAAGGCGTAGGCACGGTGACCGTTGAAGTGGAAATTTCAGACCCTGCGGATTGTACAGTTGGTGTTGAAATTGACGGCGGTCTCACAACTGCTGCCGAAGGTGCTGATTTTAATTTTGTGGACCCTTCACCCATCGTTTTTACAGCAGGAGGTGGCACTACGGCAACATTTGATATTTCTATTTTTGATGATGTGGATTTCGAAATTCCGGAAACCATTGTTTTTAATTTGATTGATATAACAGGGTCTTGTATTTTGGGAGCAGTGCTAACACATACCTTAACCATCAATGATAACGACGCTCCACCGGCAGTTTCTTTTGTAAATGCGGAAGAAGAAACTGCGGAAATTGGTGGCGATTTTCCTGTTACCATTCATTTGAGCGATTCTTATGATTGCACCGTGGAAGTTACACTAAACGATGCTCTCACCACTGCCACTGAAGGGTCTGATTTCACCTTTTCTGTCCCTTCTCCGGTAATATTTGTTTCAGGCGGACCCATTTCACAAACGTTTAATATTAATGTCATTGACGATATTGAAACGGAAACGGAAGAAGATATTGTTTTTAATCTTTCGGCAGCAGCAGGTTGCATTTTGGGATTACCTGTTCAAACAACTATACATATTTTAGAAAACGATGCCCCGGTTCCCGATCCTTCCTACATTGGATTTGCATGGATAACCGATGGTATTATTGAAGAAACGGAATCAGTTACGCTAGTAGTAAATATCGATGTAGCCAATGATTGCACGGTGGATGCCGCTATAAATACCGCTTTAAGCACAGCCGAAAATGGCACCGATTTTACGTTTATTAGTCCGCAAACCCTGATTTTCACCAGTGGAGGAACTACAACTGCTGAATTTACTGTGCTGTTCAATGAAGACCTTGCTGTTGAGGGAGATGAGGTTTTATTTTTGGAACTCAACAATATAACCGGAGATTGCGAACTCGCAGCCGGCAACGAACTAATTGAATATACCATTCTGGACGACGATCAGCTTTCAATCAATAATTTGGCTGAAGCAGGAATCAATATCTACAGTGCTGAAAATACAATTTATGTATCCTTTACAAATTTACCTGTCGATGGAAGCACACTTCAACTTATTGATGCTGCCGGAAAACTGGTATTTTCTTCTGAAATAGTTTCAAAAGAACAAACCTTTTTTATTGGTGATATTGCGGAGGGAATTTATTTCGCCCAATTAGTTGTGGGTGAAAACAGATTTGAAAAGAAACTGTGGATAGGCGGTAAATAATTTTATTATTTAAAACCTCTTTTAAAGAACTGATAGTTAACGCTATCGGTTCTTTTTTTTATACACAAGTAAGCAAACACCTATCTTTGTATTCAATTTAAAAAAATGGCCCAAATAGCAATCAATATAAAAGAAGGAACCCTAAGGAGAGAAGAAATTATTGTGGGGATAGACCTTGGCACAACAAATAGCCTGGTTGCTATCATTCAAAAGGAAAATGCACAACCGTTTGCGCTTAAGGATGAACAAAAAACAAGTATTGTTCCTTCCATCATTTATTTCGACAAATCGGGAGAAATTATTGTAGGAAATGAAGCAAAAAAACATTTAATTGATAATCCGGAACGCACTATATATTCCGTAAAAAGATTAATGGGGAAATCATATACTGATGTGGCCGAAATTCAATCTCATCTCGGTTATAAAATAATTAACGATGACACGGAGCGATTGGTAAAAATTAAAGTGGATGATAAATTTTATTCTCCCATAGAATTATCCTCTTTTATTTTGAAAGAATTAAAATTACGCGCTGAAAAATTATTACATCAGCAAATAACAAAAGCAGTAATCACCGTTCCTGCTTATTTTAATGATGCACAGCGACAAGCAACACGCGATGCGGGAAAACTTGCAGGTTTAGATGTTCTCAGAATAGTGAATGAACCCACTGCAGCAAGTCTTGCTTATGGTTTAGGAATTAAAAATGAGGAGGAACATGCCATTGCCGTTTACGATCTTGGCGGAGGCACATTTGATATTTCTATTCTGAAAATACAAAATGGAATTTTTGAAGTTTTATCTACACATGGTGATACTTTTTTAGGAGGGGATGATTTTGACAGAGCTATTGTTGAATATTGGTTAAAAGAAAATAATATTTCTTCCACCGATCTAAATAATAATAAAAAACAGGAACTGCGTTTAGAAGCGGAGAAGGCTAAAAAATATTTAACAAATAATACGGAATATAAAGGGGCACTTGCGGATATAAAATGTAATCTTGACCGCACAATATTTGAATCACTCATTTCTCCATTCGTTGAAAAAACAATTCAGGCTTGTAAAAGAGCCTTGAAGGATGCAAAACTTTCCATTGAAAATATTGATGCCGTTATTATGGTGGGAGGAAGCACCAGAACACCATTTGTAAAAAATGTGGTTGCAATTTTTTTTAATAAAAAAGTAAATGATACGCTTGATCCCGATGAAGTTGTTGCCTTGGGTGCCGCCATTCAGGCTGATATTCTTGCAGGGAATCAAAAAGATATGTTGTTGTTGGATATTACCCCGCTGAGTTTGGGCATTGAAACAATGGGAGGATTAATGGATGTGATAATTCCGCGAAACTCTACAATTCCGACTGCTGCGGGAAGGCAATACACAACAAGTATGGACGGACAAGGCAGTTTAAAAATTAGTGTGTTTCAAGGTGAACGGGACCTTGTTCGAGACAACAGAAAACTGGGTGAATTTATTTTGAATAAAATTCCGGGTATGCCTGCGGGATTACCAAAAATTGAAATTGTTTTTCAATTAAATGCAGATGGAATTTTAACGGTTAAAGCTACCGAATTGCGCAGTGGTGTTGAACAGAGTATAGAAATAATTCCGCAATACGGATTAACAGAAGAAGAAATGAGTTTGATGTTGATAGACTCCATTAAAAACGCAAAGGGAGATATGGAAACCCGCTCATTAGTGGAAGCAAAAGTAGAAGCACAAACTATAATTGATACCTGCGAAAGATTTATTACTAAAAATGTTACGCATTTATCAGAGGCAGAAATTGCAGGCACCAATGATTTAATTTTGCAATTAAAATCAAAATTAAATGCCACCGATAAAGATGAAATACATTTATTGATAGATACCCTAAATGAATATACCACACCTTTTGCAGAGAGGCTGATGGATATGGCAATAAGTAAGGCGATGAAGGGAAAGGTTTTGTAATAAAAGAGCCCTTTGAAAAATGCAAATAAAAATAATTTTAAATCAGGCAAAAATATTTTACATTAATATTTAACAAATACTTAAACTTTTTAAATAGACAAAAATGAATACTACAGAAAAAACTATCAGCATTAACGGCTTGAACATCTCCTACCATGAAAGTGGCGCTTCCTCCACTCCGGTAATATTTCTACACGGATTCCCCTTCAATAAAAGTGCATGGGAACCTCAAATGGAAGTAATTGGATCGCAATATCGCATGATTAATTATGATCTCAGAGGATTTGGAAATTCGGATGCCGATGCTCAAGCGTTCAGCATGGATCTTTTTGCAGATGATCTTATTCATTTTATGGATGCTATGCACATTCCTACTGCAATTGTTTGTGGGCTTTCTATGGGTGGATATATTATATTAAATGCTGTTGACAGATATCCTGAAAGATTTAAAGCGATTATTTTATGTGATACTCAATGTGTTGCGGATACTCCGGAAGGCGTGGAAAAAAGATTTAAAACGATAGAACAAATAAACGCGAATGGCTTAAATGAATTTACAGAAGGATTTCTTAAAAATGTTTTCTATGCCGAAACATTTACCAGAAAACCGGAAACCGTTGAACAAATCCGAAATATTATTCTTTCCACCCCAGTTACAACAGTTACAAATACTTTAAAGGCATTGGCTGAGAGAAGGGAAACATGTAGCATTTTAAATAAAATACAAATTCCTACATTAATTATTTGTGGTAAAGAAGATAAGATAACTCCACCGGAAAAGGCGCAATTTCTTCATGAAAATATCGCAGATTCAGAATTACATATAATTGAAAATGCCGGGCATTTGTCGAATATGGAGGAGACAGAAATATTTAATGATCGCCTGAAAAATTTTCTGGATGCTTTGAGTTAATAAGCATCCATTTTATTTTTCCATAATCCTGTTTACATATTTGCCAATAATATCAAATTCGATATTAAGAAGATCGCCAATTTGTACAGTATTTAAATTGGTGTTTAGCCAGGTATATGGAATTATTGCAACGGAAAAAGTTTCGTTAGTCACGTTTATCAAGGTGAGGCTAATTCCATTCAGGCAAATACTGCCTTTTTCCACTATTAAATTTTTGAAGGTGGGATTATATCGAAAAACAAGTATATAACTTCCGTTCACTTCCTCTACATTTTGAAGTTGCGCCGTTGTATCCACGTGTCCCTGCACCATGTGCCCATCTAAACGATCACCAATTTTTAAACAGCGTTCTAAATTAATAGTATTATTAATTTTTACGGCGCTCAGGTTTGATTTTAATAATGTTTCGTAAATGGCTGTAACTGTATGTGTATCCTTTTCTGTTTTAACAACGGTTAAACAAACACCATTATGACTTACACTCTGATCAATGGATAATTGATCGCTTATGGAAGATTGAATCGTTATATGTAAATTGGAGCCCTCGTTTTGTAATGCTGTAACTTTGCCGGTAGTTTCAATAATTCCTGTAAACATATTGCAAAGATAAAAGGATTATTTTTCGCTTTTGTCTTGTCGGTACAAATGAATATATCCTTTTTTGGGTTCCTTAAACGGAACTACTCCTCCTACGGTTATTTCATAAACGGTGCAGACATAATAATAAACGCCTTCGTTTAAATCTTTACCCAACTTACTGTCCTTTCCATCCCAATTCAACATGGGATCCGTTGTAGTAAACACCAAATTACCCCAACGATCAAATATTTTCATATCAACATGATCAATGAAACGGAACGGCAAAATTGGTGTAAACACATCATTAAATCCATCTCCGTTTGGCGTAAATGTATTCGGAAGATTATAATCCGAACAGTTATCCACGCATACTACATTGCTTAATAAACTTTCGTTGTTAAAAGAATCTACGGCAACCACTGCATAACAACCCGCAATGGATAATAAATTATCATGCGTGTAAGTTGTATCGTCCGCAGGTTCATTGGTATCCAATAAAACCAGCGACTGCCCTTCCTGAGATGCATAATAGATATAATACTTAACTACATCATCAGAGCAATAATTATTCGGATTGGTCCAGATAAGTTCATTTTTAAGATCATTTTCATCAAAAGAAACAACACCTTCCTCCTGACAAATATTTTCAACGATTAATGTCGGCGGACAAGGTGCTTCATTGTCAATTGGGACTCCACATTTAATTTCTGAAAAATTAATAAGCGTATCGGGTAAACTTTCAATAGTATAATTACCATATGCTTTAATGTAATAACAATACTCCACTCCATTATTTAATCCACTATCGGTATAGGTCTGTTCTGCAGTTGTGGTCAACAATTCAAAATCGCCGGAACCTAAAGGAGTTTCTTTATAAATATCGTATAAAAAATTCGTCCAAGGAACATCAAAATTCCAACTCAGGTTTAATTTATTATCTCCCGGTGCAGCCTCGAGATAAACGGTGGAAGCTGCATGCGTACTTCCAAGCAATTCAAAATTTCCAAGATTAGTGAAATAAAATTTAATCTTATAGGTAAATGGCCCGGCAAAAGTATTTATCAAAGTATCGATATATGAAGTATCTGTAAGATCGTAAAAAGTTGGCGCTGTAAAAGTGGATATCAAAGTTTCTGTGCCGGTTGCCGTAAATCCTGCATAACGAACAACTTCATATTTATAGGGAGGAAAAAATATTGTGGTATCAAGATCAGTTCCTAAAGGTTCATACCATCCCACATAAACAGAACCATTTGTTGTGCTGGTAGTTCTCACACTTGCGTGATTAATAATTGGAAGATCGCGTTTTAATTCCGCACAAACATTATTAGATGGAGCACTTGCAACTCTGTTATAAATAAAATCAGGAACGATATCACTGCGTTCGCCAAATTCCGCTAAAATGCGATAGGAATATTCTTGTCCGTACACAATAGCATTATCAATATATTCATAAATATCTTCCACAAAAGCCAATGAATCGTAACCGGTTCCACCTAATCCTCGCTGACATTTATCAAAATCAATAGAATCACATCCTATTTTTCTCCAAACGGAAAATCCCAAAAAATTCTCGGAATCTTCGCAGGAATAAGGATCTTGCCAGGTAACGGTAATTTCATTCGCCGTTGGCACTGCATCTAAAATGACAGGAGGAGGTGCAATTACATATATAAGCCATGTTTCCAGATCCACTAGTGGAATTTCATCAAAACCCAATTGAAAATTATCTTCCGCGCGAAAAACTACCTGATAAAATTGTGAGCGCACATGATTACAAATGGTTTGCCAGGTGAAGGTTCCTTCCACAAGACCCTGATCGGGTGTACTAAAAAATTCAGCTGGGCTTTCATCAATAAAGAAGGGACCACCATCGGCAGTTAAAGTAATAGTTTGGGTAACATCTGCATCTGTAGCAGTAATTAATAAATTTAATTCTTCCCCTGCATAAATACAGGTATCATTTAATTCGCCAATAACAGGGGCGTGATTATTTGTTTCAATAACAAAAATCTCCATGTCGCGCAAAATGGTACCAAGACGAACACCGTTGCGATATTCCGTTATTAAAATGGCGAAATTGTAGATTCCTTCGGTACAAGACGGAACATCCCATAAAACTTCCCCAGTAAATGTATTTATTGTAAAAAAATCACTATCAGTGCAATAGGTTCTGTCATCAGGATATTCATACCCGGGAACTACTATACCGGGATATTGATAGGGTACAATAAATTCATAGGAGAGTGAATCTCCATCAGGATCAAAAGCATCCGGATTGTGAACAAATATTTCACCAATGTTTGCAAAATCTATTGGCGGATTTAATAAAACAGGAGAATTATTATAGCCAAATAATAATGGATCAAAAATTACGAAAGTATCAACAAGGCAAAAAGGCACATTCACAGAACCATCAATATTTAATATTCCCTCTACCCTATTCGGGTCAACCATACTTATCACAAATTCACCATATCCCGAAAAGCTATGTTGTCCTATATATTTATTTTCCTGAATATAATCTGTAAGTGATTCTATACTATTGCGAAAAAGTGTATCTCCGGATCCATCACCCCAATCAATATAAAGTGCATCGCGGTCGGCCAACGAGTTCGGGTCGGTATAGGTTGTTATAGTAAATTCATAGGTAAGATCAGCAACGTGTATGTAAGTGATCTCGCCTGCACGGTTATGCGTAGCCAACAAGGATAAGGAAAATCCTGAAATAATTAATAATACAAGCCCCGATCGCAGTAAAATGTTCTTCATCGTCCTATTTCAATGTCGAATTTACGACATATTTATTTATCATCAATAAAAATAATTGTAATTTGTTTGTGATATTATTTATAATGGGTTAAACGATAAGAATTTACAAAAAATTATGGAGAGGGTGGAGAATAGAGAATTGGTACACTTCTTAATGCTAATTTCTCCAAATGATTTAAGATATTTTGAGATCAAACCTATCCAATCCAGTTAGTTAGGATGGTTTTTAATAATCCTTATGTTTTGGACTCTCCTCACTTTACCAACTCCTCGGATACCAGAGAAGCGTTCAAATATTCCCGGTTGAGTCTTGCAATATTGGCTACAGAAATTCCTTTTGGGCATTCCGCCTCACAGGCATAGGTGTTTGTGCAGGATCCGAAACCTTCGGCATCCATTTGCGCTACCATTGCCAGAACACGTTTTTTGCGTTCAGGATGACCCTGTGGCAAAAGTGCAAGGTGCGAAACTTTAGCAGAAACAAACAACATTGCGGAAGCATTTTTACAAGCTGCAACACAAGCACCACAACCAATACAGGCTGCAGCGTCCATAGCTGCATCTGCCATATGTTTTTCAACAGGAATTGCATTGGCATCCTGTGCCTGACCGGTAGAAACACCTATAAATCCTCCGGCAGCAATAATTCTGTCAAATGCAGTGCGATCAACAACAAGATCTTTTAAAACCGGAAATCCCTTTGCACGGAATGGCTCCAGTGTAATTGTCTCCCCATCAGAAAAATTGCGCATATACAACTGACAGGTAGTTGATAATTTCTGAGGACCATGCGCACGGCCATTGATATACATGCTGCACGATCCGCAAATTCCTTCCCGACAATCATGATCAAATGCAACTGGTTGCTCCCCTTTATTAATGAGTTGCTCATTCAAAATATCAATCATTTCCAAAAAGGAAGTGTTTGCGCTGATATTTTCAATGCTATAGTCCACCAATTTGCCCTTTGCTCCGGCATTTTCTTGTCTCCAGATCTTGAGTTTGAAATTCATTTTCTTTATTTTATCTTAAAGTTTGATGTTGCTTTAACTTCAAATTTATAATGCTGATATCGTCATTCGTGATTCGTGAGTCCGAATCCCACTCGGAGCATTCGGCTTTCTAAGATCTACTCATTACTCATTACTCATTACTCATTCCTCATTCCGTGAGTCCGAAATCCACTAAGAGCTCTCTCCCCACTGCGACTGTTACTGCCCACTCCCCACTCACCAATTTGTCATTTGTCAGCAGTAAAAGCATTCAGCTTTCGACGATCTACTCATTACTCATTACTCATCACTCATTCCGTGAGTCCGAATCCCACTCGGAGCATTCTCCCCACTGTAACTGCGACTGCTCACTGCCCACTGCCTACTTATAGCTCCTCACGGCCAATTTAATATTCTCAAAAACTAACTCTTCCTTATGCATAACAGGTTCATTGTCAACACCTTGAAACTGCCAAGCTGCAACATAGGCGTAGTTAGCGTCATCTCTTTTCGCTTCCCCTTCATCCTGGTATTCTACGCGGAAATGCCCACCACAACTTTCCTTTCTGTCGAGGGCATCATTTATCATCAACTCCCCTAATTCGATAAAATCGGCTACACGGCCTGCCTTTTCCAGATCTTGGTTTAATTCTCCGGATTTTCCGGTTACCCGCACATTTTTCCAGAATTCTTCTCTTAATTCCCGAACCATCTGTTTCGCCATGGTCAATCCTTCAGCAGTTCTTGCCATTCCGCAATAATCCCACATGATCTTGCCGAGTTCCTTATGAAATTGGTCAACAGATTTATTTCCTTGAATCGAAAGTAATTTTTCAATTGTTCCACGCACATTTTTTTCGGCTTCCTCAAATGCCGGATGATCGGTTGGAATCGCCTTGGTAAAGATCTCATCCGACAAATAAGACCCAATTGTATAAGGGATTACAAAGTATCCATCAGCCAAACCCTGCATAAGAGCTGAAGCTCCTAACCTATTGGCTCCGTGGTCACTAAAGTTTGCTTCTCCTAATGCATAAAGTCCCGGAACGGTGGTCATCAAATCATAATCCACCCACAATCCCCCCATGGTATAATGCACAGCAGGATAGATACGCATCGGCACCTGATAGGGATCTTCACCAGTGATATGGGAATACATATCAAACAAGTTTCCGTATCGCTCTTCTATGGTTTCCTTACCTAAACGTTTAATTGCATCGGCGAAATCCAGGTAAACGGATAAACCGCTCTCTCCCACTCCGCGACCTTCATCGCAAGCCTCTTTGGCTGCACGGCTTGATATATCGCGGGGAGCTAAATTGCCAAATGAAGGGTATTTTCGCTCCAGATAGTAATCGCGTTCGTTTTCGGGTATATCGGTAGGTTTTTTTGCTCCGGTCCTGATTGCTTTTGCGTCTTCCTGTGTTTTTGGAACCCAAACCCGACCATCGTTGCGCAAACTTTCGCTCATTAGCGTGAGTTTACTCTGAAATTCGCCGGAAACCGGAATACAGGTTGGGTGGATCTGTGTATAACAAGGATTTCCGAAAAAAGCTCCGCGTTTATACGCTTTCCAGGCAGCAGTAACATTACTTCCCATTGCATTAGTTGAAAGGAAAAAAACGTTTCCATAACCACCCGTGCACAATAATACTGCATGTCCGAAATGACGCTCCAAATTACCGTCTACGAGATCTCTCGCTATAATTCCTCTGGCTTTTCCATCAATTACTACAATATCCAACATTTCATGGCGTGAAAACATCTCCACATTTCCTAACCCAATCTGGCGTTCCAAAGCCTGATATGCACCAATTAGTAATTGTTGCCCAGTCTGACCTCTGGCATAAAACGTTCTGGAAACCTGCGCACCCCCAAAAGAGCGATTATCTAACAAACCACCGTATTCTCTTGCAAATGGAACTCCTTGCGCAACACATTGATCGATAATATTTACACTTACCTCCGCCAAACGATGCACATTTCCTTCTCTTGCTCTGAAATCTCCGCCTTTTATCGTGTCATAAAATAATCTAAACACCGAATCTCCATCATTTTTATAATTTTTTGCAGCATTTATTCCTCCCTGAGCAGCAATACTATGTGCTCTTCTCGGACTATCCTGAAAACAAAACGCCTTTACTTTGTAACCCAATTCAGCCAGCGAAGCAGCCGCCGAAGCACCCGCCAAACCCGTTCCGATCACTATTATTTCCAGTTTGCGTTTATTCGCCGGATTCACGAGTTTAACATGATCTTTATAGTTCGTCCATTTTTCGGCTAATGGTCCTTCAGGTATTTTTGAATCGAGCGACATTTCTTTTTTGTTGAAGTGATTGTTTTGGGTTCTAAGTTCTGAGTTCTGGGTTAGCAAAAGTTTACATGGTTTGCAATGGTTTCAGGGTTACGATCCGATTGAAGTTTATTATTTTTTGATTGTTATTTTTTATTCTTTGTTCCGGGTTAACAAAAGTTTACATGGTTTGCAATGGTTTCTGGGTTACAATCTGATTAATGACTACCTAACGAATTTTTCTGCCACTCCCCCTTCCCTACACCACCCACCCAAAATGCAAAGCCAACGGCATCATAATAAAAACCAGACAGATCAAAACTGAAAATCCAATCCCAACATTTTTAATTAAGGGGGTATATTTTTTATGATTAATTCCGAGGGTTTGAAAGGCTGATTGAAAACCGTGTATTAAATGCCAGCAAAGGGAGATAACACCGAGTATGTAAATGGCTACAATTAGCGGATTGTCAAAAGTTGATACCATTTCGCTGTATAGATTGAGAACGGGTTTATCGCCAATAACAACTTCCGGAAGGGCTTCAATACTTCCGATACCACCCATTCTTGATTCCTTCCAAAAGTGGTTTATGTGTATTATGAGGAACATTAAAAGCAGCGTTCCTAAAAGGGTCATGCTTCGGCTATACCATTTGCTGTTTTTTGATGGTTTATTTACGGTATAACTTATTGGTCTTGCTTTTTGATTTTGAAAATAGAGAAGGTAAGCCTGGATGATATGTAAAATGATCCCGGCAAATAAAACGATCTCCATAAACCGAATTATTACATTGGAACCCATAAAATGTGCAGCGAGGTTAAAGGTTTTGCCTCCATCATTAAAAAATATCATGGAATTGATAGTGCAGTGCACAATTAAAAAAGTGATCAGGAACAATCCGGTAATGGCCATTACTAATTTGCGGCCAATGGAAGAAATAAGAAACGTATTAAACCAACTCATGCATCTGTTTTTATCGCAATTGCAAATGTAAAGCAGCAATGTTTAAATTCATATTATATCTATGTTTAAAAGCATAATTTGGAAAGTTGTTCAAAAATTTCACAAAAATTAACCCACCGAATAAAATCACGGAGCAATTTTTGCGTTAGATTTGTAACAATATCATGATGAAAAAACTGTTTGTTGTCATTTTGTTATCCTTAACCTTAATTCCGGCGAGGGCATCGTATCTCATGTTGCCTATGGATGACGCTCAAAAAGATCATTTAAAATGTTACGGAATCGCCTTTTGGGTGCTCGAAAATGGGTTGAAACTCGACTGGATGCTCAATTACAGAGGCGGAAGTTTTTGTTTCCCCTATTCTGATCTTTTAGAAAAGGAATGTTTGATACGGAACGTTAGTTACGAGATAATTCCTGATGCTTCTTACAATAAAATTGTTGCTGACATTGGCAACCCCGAGGCGAATATGGATGTGATGAAACTGGAAAAGGCTCCAAAAGTTGCTGTTTATTCTCCAAAATCGAAACAACCCTGGGACGATGCGGTTACTTTAGTGCTAACTTATTCTGAAATTCCCTATACTTTGGTTTACGATGAGGAGGTAATGAATGGCGAGTTGCCAAAATTCGATTGGCTGCATTTACACCACGAAGATTTTACAGGGCAATACGGAAAATTCTGGAGCGCTTATCACACGCAGGCATGGTATCAGCAACAGGTAATGGAAAATGAAACAATAGCCACCGAATTCGGATTCACTAAAGTTTCTCAATTGAAATTAGCGGTAACACATAAAATAAGAGATTTTGTAAGCGGGGGTGGATTTTTATTTGCGATGTGCAGCGCCGCCGATAGTTACGATATTGCATTAAGTGCGGAGGGTGTTGATATTTGTGAAAGCATGTTTGATGGAGATCCATCCGACCCAAATGCACAACAGAAATTAGATTTTTCAAAAACATTTGCATTTAAGGATTATACAATTAGCAGAAATCCGTATGAATATGCAATTTCCAATATTGATGTTTCTCAATCGAGACATGTTCCAAAAGAACTTGACTTTTTTACCTTATTTGATTTCTCCGCAAAATGGGATCCGGTTCCTACAATGCTAACACAATGTCATCAAAGAACTATTGCCGGATTTTATGGCCAGACAACCGGATTTAAAAAAGACCTTATTAAAAGTTCCGTATTAATAATGGGAGAAAACAAATCTGCAAACGAAGCCAGATATATTCACGGAGAATTTGGATACGGAACCTGGTCGTTTTACGGCGGACACGATCCTGAAGATTACAAACATTATGTTGGCGATCCTCCAACCGAATTAGAATTACACCCGAATTCTGCCGGGTATAGGTTGATACTTAATAACGTTTTATTTCCCGCCGCAAAAAAACAAAAACAAAAAACCTAGGAAGAATTAATTTTTCAATTTAAATTAATTTAAATCCTGATACCCGATACCTCCGATGCTAATAAAACAAAAACCAATCAATCCCCAATTTAAATCCTCTTGGTTGCATTGGATAAAAAGGAGCTTCGTAATACCCTTTATTAAATAATCCTTGTGCAACGTTATCCAATTTTATAAAGAAACGAAAAGTGCGGATGTCGAAATTTGCGAACACGTCGATTACAGGCCTAAAGTTCGTAATAGCAGGATCATCGAAGGCAACATTGTATAACCAATTGCCTGTAATAAATTCATATCCCTGAAGTTTGTAGTCAGTGCAGTACCAGACATTAATTCCTGTCTGGAAAAACAGGGCACTTTTAAATAAATGGTTTTCATAGTACCAGGAAATATTCGCTAATAAATTTGGTAACTCATAGCCGGAGGATAAAAATCCCTCTTTAAATACTTGTGCTCCAATTACATTATTCAAATGGAAATTTCCCAATCTAAAATTTTGACTTAATACAATTTTGGAAATTTTTAAATCAAAATTTTCAGGTTCACCCCCATACGCGATAAAATCATTAATAACTTCATAACTTAAATTCAATTTAAATCCAAACGTTAAATTTGACAACGTTAATCCAAATTTGGTATATTTTATTTTATCGAGTTCTTGCTCCCATCGGCTATTAAACCCATAATAATGATTTTGCATCACGGTTGGTGAATAAATTGCATTGATTAAGTTAATGGAAGGATTTAATGGAAGTCCCGGGAATTTTATATTTAAAGATCCTTCATAGTCATTCGTTTCCAGATCATATTCTGCTTTAATTTTAAAATTCAAAAGCGAATCGAAGAGATATTTTCCGGAAACAGATGCTCCTGCGATATAATTATTAAAAATATATTCCCCTGACTGGTCGGATAATTCATGATATTGCTGTAAACCATACACTTCCCAATTAAATTTTGTGGCAACAGTAGAATCCTTTTCAATCGTCCTTAACTTTTCACTCCCAACAGAAAACCTATTGTAAAATCCATCCACATCAGCCTGATCGCGCAGAGTATCTTCCTCAGAATAAATAAATCCATAAAAACTCTGATCGTCCTCGGCATCTTCAAATAAATAATAATAATTATGTGCCCCAAAGGTATGTGTTATTGCAACAGACGGTGCAAAATATGTTCCGTCGGTAGAATCATCTATAACATAACTTTTGGTTTTACCAAAATGATATTGTTGCATTATTTGTCCCTGCCAATTGTTCCATTTTGTAAAAGCTTCGTATCGGTATGGTTCCGCAAGGTCCGGATTAGGATAATCGAAAAGGGTGTCATTATTTATACCGCCATTTTCATCACTTTTATTTTGGGAATAAATTCCTCCCGCATAAACTGCATATTTACCTCCCGGAGTTTTATACCAACCTTTAAGTGCTACATTGGTATATTCATTTTTCATATGCTGATAATATCCGTCAGAAGAAATTTTATCAAAGTCAAGAGAGATATTAACATCTTTCCCTATATTTCTCGCATGCGTAATATGAAATAATTGTTCGGCATTGGAACCTGCAACATAATACAGATCGGTAAAAGGAACATTATTTCTATAATACTTCAACTCGTCTATATCAAATAAATAGAAGTCGCGTTCATGCCTGCCATAATCGAAACCAATTTCTCTGTCTAAATCAAACCATCTCGAATAATAGGGTGACCCAAGGTTTCCAAGATATGCATTCTCAAATAAAGATTTTCTCGCGGGATTGAATTTTTGAAAATTATTAAGGGAAGTGTCTACCTTGATAAAATTATCAATATCACTGCCAATAAAATATTCCACTCTGGCAATAGAATAATCAAAAAGCACTCCGGTTTTAGCAGAATCTACAAGTGTAGTATCCGCCTGAGCAAATAAAGCAGAAGAAGAAAATAATACAAAACAATTGAGGAGAAATACGAGATATAATTTATCCCTTATGTCGCTTTTAACGCTGCGAAAATATCTTAATTTTAAATTTATATGTTTTAAGATCATTTATACCTCTTTTTTTTCTGCACTCACGAGCAATGTTGAAACCGGCATTTTCATTGCATTAATTTCCTGAGCAGGTTCTTCCAATTCTAAAACATTTATTCCGTTGAAATTATTATCCGTCATCAATGCAAGCAGTTCTTCTCTATCGAACATATTAAACCCATATTTTACAAATGGATAATTTTTCATCACATTTCTTGGTCTTATTGCAATAGTAATCTGACCGGCAGGTTTAAGCACTCTTTTTAATTCGTTAAAAACGGCATGAGTATCCTTCCAAAAATAAAGCGTATTAATTGTAAATACTTTATCAAAAATTGCATCGACAAATGGCAATTTATCAGCGTGGCCAATCTGAAAATCAGCTTGCTCCTGTGAAATATATTCTATATTTTTTTTTATTGATTCCTCCACCATTGTTTCGGAATGATCGCAACCGGAATATTTAACTCCGGGATGTTGATTCAGAATATTCTGTACAAAAAAACCATTCCCCATCCCAACCTCAAGAATATTTTCTTCTCCCTTTAAATTCAATGCTTCGATAGTATATAAATTGATATGATGATTTCCTTCATTCATCCGTTCTCCTATCTCAATGGCATATTCTCCCTCTGGTAGACGAAGTTGACTTGCAATATTTTTTAAACCCTGATCTTCCATTAAAATTATTTTTTTAACCCCTATAACCCTGCAATCATTTCTTTCAAAATAATTGTCATTTTAGGTTCTGCTTCTTTCGCAACAGCTATTACACTTTCAATACTTACCGGTTCAATTTCATCGTGCGGATAACCTTTATCTGTGATTACAGAAATTGCAAATACCGGCAAACCCATGTGCACAGCCGCCAAAACTTCGGGAACCGTACTCATACCAACAGCATCTCCTCCAATGATATGCAGATATTTATATTCTGCAGCAGTTTCTAAATTTGGTCCTGGAACACTCACATAAACACCGGAGTGACAGGTTATATTGTTTGCAACTGCAATTTCCATCCCCTTAGCTATAAGCTCGGGGTCATAACATTTGAAAAGATCGGGAAAACGTGGTCCGAGATCATAATCGTTCGGACCAATTAAGGGGTTTGAAGGTTGTAAATTTATATGATCGCGAATGATCATAAGATCACCTTTATTAATATGGGTATTCAAACTACCTGCGGCATTCGAGATAAACAGTTTTTTAATACCCAATAATTTTAAGGCTCTTACCGGAAAAACAACTTCTTCCATGGTATAACCTTCATAATAGTGAAACCGGCCTTGCATTGCGACCACTTTTTTATCACCTATGGTTCCAAAAATCAGTTTTCCACTGTGACTTTCAACAGTAGATACTTGAAAATGGGGTATCAATGAATAATTGATCTCATTTTCAACCTTGATATCCGTTACTAAATTGCCTAATCCGGTTCCCAAAATGATCCCGTATTCAGGTTGAAAGGCAGTGCGTTGGCGAATGAAGTAAACTGCTTCATTCAATCTATCCATTAATGTATCCATTTCATTAAACATTTAAAGTGTAAAGATAAGGTTTGTGGGCGAGGGTTGATCCATGCCGGTAAACACCGTTAATTCTCTGCGGAGTCACCTGCGGAATAACTTTTAATATATTGATTTATGAGGTTTGAAAAAGTTTCCTTTTCCTCTAAAAATTTTATTTCAAGTGGTAATACAAAAATGGAAAGTTCCTGTTTCACAATTGTTTCCTTTTTTTCCATCAAACGCATGGCATCTTTTTCAGTTGTGATAATAATTTTTCCTTCTGATCTAAGTTGAATAAATTTAATATTATCATCGGTATAATAATGATGATCGCCAAAGGAAATGGTTTTAAGGCTATTGAATTTATTGTTTAAATAATGCTCCATTTCTTTATTATTTGCAATCCCTGTCACCATCAAAGCACCTTGATTTCCAACAGATTTTATTTTTTGATCCTCGAACAATGGATATATATTTCCGTATTGTTGTGTTGTAAAAAATACTTTTTGATTTTCATTGGGACCAATTTTCATTTTGATCTCATTTTTTTCGGAAGTCGATAATTTTTCAGGACATTTTGTGACTATAATAATATTTGCTCTTTTTTTTCCGGCTTGCGGTTCTCTCAAATTTCCGGCAGGAAGCATATGATCTTCCGTAAAAAGTTTATTGTATTGTGTCAATAAAATTTGATACCCGGCTTTTAATCTTCGATGTTGCATACCATCGTCGAGGATAACCACTTTTACATCGGGTTCATCATTTAATAAATAATAAATTCCGATGACCCGTTTTTCGCTTACCGCAACTTCTGCATCAGGATATTTTTGTTTGTATAATTTTGGTTCATCACCAATATCCTCTACTAAACTTAATTCGGTGGCAAGACCATATCCTTTCATTTTTCTTTTATACCCTCTGCTCAATGTTGCCACTTTATAATTTGGCATAAGCAAACGGAGCAAATATTCCACATGTGGAGTTTTTCCGGTGCCACCGGTAGTAAGATTTCCAACTAAAATAACCGGAAAATCAAATTCAAAACTCCGCAGCCATCCTTTGTCGTAAAAAAAATTTCTTATAAGTATCAGAGCGCCATATATCCATGCAAATGGAAGAAGTAAAATCCGCATGGGGGCGAAAGTAATAAAAAAAGAGTGTTGTTTTAGATTTGGAACATTTCGTTTTGAAATCTATATTATTGATAGGTTCATTTCCCTCAGTCCTGCACAGGTATTCGAAACCTGTGAGGTCGAGGGCTGTTCATTCGTGTATTCGTGGCTACCTTTTTTTAACACACAAAATACCAAAAACCCCCAAACAGTTTCGTGTCTGCCCCTTTTACCCCACAAAATGAAAAAAAACCACAAATACAGGAAAAAAATTCCTGTATTTGTGGTTATAAAAACTTAAAATAAATCTTTTATTTCCAAATGAGTTTCAAAAACATTATTGCACCAAAATGTCCTGTGTATAATCCTTTCCGTCCACAGTAACTTTTATAATGGCGTTGCCTTTGAATCCTTCCGGAAGTTTAATATTTTCGACAAAATCCATTTCCATTAATGTGACCGGTTGCTCCAAGATGAGTTTACCTGTCATATCGTAAACCTGAACCTTCACATCATCCTGATGTACATGCATCATTACAACCTGAAATTCACCGGAATTCGGATTCGGGTAAACGCCCATTTGGGTTATATGTTCTTCCTGAACGGGAGGCGTTTCCTGTTTTGTATCTCCTTCTCCATCATCAAAAGCAAGTGTTGTGAATGTTTGAATAGGTGAAAATGGGCTGTTTACGGCTCCGCAAATAGTTTTTACCTTGTATTGATAGGAAGTAGCAGGTGTTAAACCCGTAAGTTTTTTTGAAAGAACTGTTGAATTAACTTTCAGCCAGGTTACAGCACCCACCTGGCGGTATTGTACCTGATATTTTGTTGCACCTACCGCAGCGCTCCATGAAATTTTTGCTGTGGTGGAAGTTACCATAGAATGCATAACCCCCGTTGGAGCATTGCATGTTGGAGGTGCACAACTAACGGTAATTGTTCCAGACATGCCGGTTCCACCAGTTCCACCGTGAAAACCACAGTAATATGCATAGGTGCCGGCCGCAGTAAGCACAATATTTTGGTCGATAAGCGCCCCGCTCATGGTAAAAGTTGCCCAGGCTCCGGTTTCAGAAATTACCGGATGTGTACCATTAACGCGATGGAACTGAATAGTATCATTGCAGCTCACGGTCAGAGCATTCGGTGTAAAAACGAAGTTGGAAACATTGATAATGTGAATGGTTGCATGCATTGTTCCCGTCAACGCAAAACATAATAATAGGAGTAATTGTATTTTTTTCATTTTAATCAGATTTAGCTGTTAAATGTATATACATTATTTGAAAACTTCAAATAATGGAACGTTAAATTCTTATCGAATCAACAAAAACCTGTGAATATGGGGGCAGCGATGCATCCTATCTTAAAAATTTTTTACCTAAACTTGCGTTTGTCAAAGGTTTCTGACTATGAAAACAACCAAAAATAATTATCCATTGCCAGGGAAAACAATTTTGTTTTGTTTTGTGCTTTTTCTAGGACTGGCAGGTTGTTTTTCGAACTCAGCAACTCCTTTTAATGGAGATTATTCAGAAACCATTGAAGACAGGGCAATATTTGAGAAATTGAAAGGAGAAGCATTATCAGATAAATACAGTAATATCGAAGCTGTTAAAATTCTGCTTGATGTTAAAACAGATAAATTATATTTTATTGCCTCGTCAAAATATTATTTTCACTATGATTTTGCGCTTAATGTTTTGAATGTTCCGTATTCATTAGGAGAATTTAATTATTCGAGTTACAGTTCCGATGAAACCAGAAAATATATCCTTGCTACCATCAATTATTTTCCACTGGCGGACATTTACACCCTGGAATTTGCCGGATCTGATCTTAGTAATCCAACAGATATAAGTTATGTATTTAATAAAATAAAAACGAACACTTATTTTGGAGATTCCTTAACAATTCTTGCAAATACTTTACATATTCAGCAATTAATAAATAAAGGTGATTTAACAGTTCCTTTTATAACACCCGATGTAATATTTAAAGACCAACAATTTCAAGTGGTAAACGAAGGAATTGCTTATGGCTATTTAAAAAAAATCTATGATGTAAAAAACATAATGGATAGTGTAAAACCGAAAGATATATTACTGATAAATCAAAACCCACTGGATCTGCCATTGTGCGCAGCTATTGTTACCACGCAGTTTCAAACCCCATTAAGCCATATTAATGTATTGAGCCACAACAGAAAAATGGTTTGCATGATGTATACTGAATCATGGTTTGACGCAACCTTTAAAAAATTAGAAAATAAACTGGTAAAACTTACAGTAAATAAGGACACCTTTTTTCTGGAAGAAGCAAAGTATGAGGATGCTGTTAAATTCTGGAAAAACCAACCCGAGTATAAATTAAATAAACTCAAAAGCGATCTTTCGGTTCAATCAATAATAGATATCAAGAATATTAATTATACTTCAAAGGACATTGTAGGGAGCAAGGCTGTAAATTTCGGTGAATTAAATAAAATGAAAATTGAAGGCCTGTTTAATGTTCCGGAGGGAGCATTTGGTATACCATTCTATTTTTATAAAGAGCATATTTTACAAACAAAAATTGATAGTCTGTTACAGATTTTAGCAACAGACACAAGTATCCAAAATAATTCAATTTTATTGGAAAAACATTTGAAAACGATAAGAAAAGCGATAAAAAATGCACCCTTAGATCAAAATTTATTACAATCGGTAGAAAATAAAATAAGGGCAAATAATTTTGGCAAAACCTATCGTTTCCGATCTTCCACAAATGCAGAAGATATATCCGGATTTAATGGTGCAGGATTGTATGATTCGAAAACTGGAATTCTGAACGATTCGTCAAAATCAATCGAAAATGCAATAAAGGAGGTTTGGGCTAGCACTTTTACCTACAGAGCATATAATGAACGAAGCATTTTTAATATAGAAGAATCATCCGTTTGTATGGGAATTCTTGTTCATCGTTCTTTTCCGGAGGAGACTGCAAATGGAGTTGCAATTACCAAAAATTTATACAGGACTGAATTTCCGGGATTTGTAGTGAATGTTCAAATTGGAGAAATTTCGGTGGTAGAACCTGGCGAGCGTATTATCTGTGATCAGTTTGTTGTTTACAATACCATTGAACTCGGCGATCGCAGTGATCATATAGCAGCGGATTATATCACCTTTTCAAATCAAAATAATGGAATACCGGTTTTGAGTGAAGAGCAAATAAATATCTTATATCTTGCATTGGGAGAAATTAAATCCTATTATTATACACGCCACTCAACAAATTCGGGTTATCGGGACTACAGTCTGGATATAGAATTCAAATTTGACGGATTAAAAGGCCTTTATATTAAACAAGTGAGGCCATATTGATAGTTTAACCCTAACTTACCCTCAGACATTTTTAAATTCTGTGCTTTTTAGCTTTATTTGCACTTTGTTGTATTTCTATGGTTTTTAGCAGCTCCTACTTTTTAACGATATTTTTACCACTGTTTGTAATAATTTACAGTCTGTTACCCAAAAAAGCGGGTATCAAGAATTTTTTTATTCTTGGAAGTTCCATTTTTTTTTACAGTTGGGGAGGACCTCAATTTATTTTTATCATACTAATAGCAACATTTCTTGATTTTTGGTTTGTGAAATTCATGCATAATGCTACTACAAACAGGAATAGGATATTACTTTTTATACTTTCGCTTTCTGTAAATCTGGGATTACTTATTTATTTTAAATACTGTAATTTTTTTGTAGATAATCTCAATTCCTTAACCCATATTTTCGGATTACCTGCCATAGAGATCGCGAAGATTTTGTTGCCTATCGGTATTTCCTTTTATACATTTGAAAGTATTACTTATGCAGTTGATGTGTATAGAAGGGTGCATAAACCACTGGATAATTTTTGGGAGTATCAATTATATATTTTGTTATTTCCTAAATTAATTGCCGGACCCATAGTTCGGTATATTGATATTTCTGATCAGATAAAAGATCACGTAAACAATGAAACGGCGAATAATAAATTATCGGGTTTCATACAATTTTGTATCGGCTTGAGTAAAAAGGTGTTGATCGCAAACACCATGGGAGCACAAGCAGATGCTATATTTGGTTTGGATTCCGATTCACTCAATACCACGGCAGCCTGGATAGGAGCAATTGCCTATACTTTTCAGATCTATTTCGATTTTTCAGGGTATTCAGATATGGCAATTGGCATTGGAAAGTTTATGGGATTTAAATTGCCGGAGAATTTTAATAGTCCCTATACTGCAACCAATATAACAGAATTCTGGCGGCGATGGCATATTACTTTGGGTGCATGGATGAAAAATTATTTATACATTCCGTTAGGGGGAAATAAAGGCAATGCAATACGAACTTATATTAATCTGGGAATTGTTTTTTTCGTTTCCGGATTATGGCATGGAGCAAGCTGGAACTTTGTTTTTTGGGGAGTTTACCACGGCGTTTTTTTGATATTGGAACGGAGTTTTTTATTGAAGTTGTTAAATAAAGCAGGTAAAATAACTGGCATACTTTATTGTTTTATTGTTGTGGTTGTTGGTTGGGTATTTTTCAGATTGGAAAATATTGCAGATGCTTTTAATTACGTGAAAACAATGTTTGCATTCGATTTCAACCCAACGAAAAATATTGTAACAATTAATGATTTTGATTATGTTGTTTTTGCAGCTATCTTATTTTCGTTTATCGCCCTGAGTAAAAAAATAAAACCATTACACGACCGAATATTTTATGGTGTGTTAAAACAAAAAGAATATATCCCGTTCACCTTAGGAGGCATTTTTGTTTATCTTATCTGTGTAATGTATGTAAGTGCATCCACGTTTAATCCTTTTATTTATTTCAGATTCTGAGTCTATGGCAAAACAAAAGAAAAAAGAGAATCCGGCTCCTGAGATTAAAAAAGAACAAACGCAACCTATTGCCTTAACAGCATTGTGGTATATTATGCTGTTATTTTTCGCCGTAATAGTAATCCTGCAATTACAAAAACCGGAAACTGATCCCAAAACAAAACCGGTAGATAGTGTAAAACTTACACTAAGTAGCTGGTTTGATCACAGTTATCAAAGAGACCGGGAAGAACAACTCAAAAAGAATTCGACCATTGGAAGAAAGTCTATCCCACTTAAAAATCAAATTGACTTCAATTGGTTTCATAAAATAAACGTTAACGAATTTGTGTTGGGGAAGGACGATTATATTTTTAATATTCCATATATTAATGCTTATTTAGGAAGAGATTTTGTAGGAGAGGAAAAGATTAACGAACATTTGCGTAAAACACAAGTTGTTGCAGATACTTTAAAAAGAAAGGGAATAGATCTGGTGGTTGTTTTTGCTCCGGGAAAAGGGACCTATAGTGCTGAATATCTTCCCGAAAAATATTTAAAATATCCCCGCACAACAACTAATTACGAAGTTTACACTCAAAAAATTAAAGATTTCAATATTCATTTTTTGGATTTTCAATCCTGGTTCCTCGAGATGAAAAAGGATACAAAATATCCATTGTTTCCACAATACGGGCATCACTGGAGTTATTACGGAGAGGTGCTTGCAGCCGATTCGCTTATCACCTATTTTGAACAGATGCGCGGTATTCATTTGCCGCATTTGCGCTGGAAAGAAATTGATTATCCCGCTGCTCCAAAAGTGCGCGATGCAGATATTTTAGGTAAGGCCAAATTAAAAACAGCTCCGGAAGGAATGATGATGGCTTATCCTAAGTTTGGATACGCTGCCTTGCCGGATGCCACTAAGGTAAAAACCCTTGCCATTGCCGATAGTTACTACAGGGGATTTTTATACCTGGGTGTAATGCAAAATGTATTCGACAACGGAAAATACTGGTATTATAACAATAAAGTTATTCCGGAAAGCGACACAAAATTGTTAGAAGTTTGGGAAGTGGATCTGAAAAAAGAAATTGAAAAAAACGAGGTCATTCTTATTATGAATGCCGATGCAACCCTGGCCGAATTCTCCAGTGGTTTTATCGATCAGGCTTATATGTTATATACAGATCCAAAACAATATTATGAAAAGGTTGCGGCAGAAAAAGACCTTTTTAAAACTAAAAAAATGATCCGGGAAACTCCTTCCCTGCTCAGTGAGTCGGTTGAAAACGCCCAACGTATGACCGTTCCGGTTGATTCCGCAATTACACTAAAAGCTTTAGAACTACTCGGAAAATGATCAATAAAAATCCTCACCGCTGCATCTGCCAAAAACGGAGACTCACAGTGAGGAAACGAACACACAAGCTAGCTTATAATCAATTATTTTCTAGCCAATCTACGTAATTCGTTTTATTTTGGTTTTTTTGAAGTGCAGAGTTCGCGCTGTCCCCCATATTCCGTATGCATTTCAAAGGATGGTCTTCTTACCTTAGAAAACTTTAACAAAAAAATATTCTCCTTTTCCTTGCAAATGCAAAATATTTATTAACTTTGTATCTCAAAGTAGTTTGATATTAAAACTTATTTGCAATGAAACTTTTTAAGAAAGCAGGCTGGATATACTTTCCTACATCAATAACTGGCGCAATAATCAGTTTGGGTGCAATTGGCTCCAATATCTGGTTTTTCGTAGTTATTGACAGGAATTCTCATTCCGCAAGCGATACACTTATATCCCTTTTGCCATATATGGTGAGCATTTGGGTGATATATGGTTTCATTGCTTCCAATTGTTCAGATAACGCGCAAAAAATCAAAAAAAATGAAAAAATCAACAACAATGCATCCCGACAACTTCGCAACAGCGACAGGATTGATACTTATGGCGGTACCCTCTTTATTCTGGCTGGGTATTTTTTTAACGGTATTTTTTGAAAAACCGACCATTATGGAACATATCATGATCCCGGTTGACAGAGTTTCCTCCCTCCTCACCCTAATGATCATGGTTGGGTTGCCAATTATTACCATTTTGGTAAATCTGAAGGCCATGATCCAACTAAAATATTCGGCACAACGCGACAATATTGTTACAGATATACAGTTTAAAGGAACATTTACACAAATTGTATTACTCATCTATGCAACTCTAAGCATTCTGGTGACGTTGTATTTTGCGTTTTTTGAAAATTTTAGATTTTACTCCGATAATAATATTTACTGATGAAAAATGCATGGTTATATGCAGTCTTGATCTGGATCACTTCTGTTTTGGCAGGAAGTTTTTTTTCCTCTTTATATTTAGATCTGGGGGAGGGAGATGGGTTTAATACTATTTTTGGATCTTATCTATTTATCATCTGCCTTTCGGGCATTAACAGCATACCTACTGTAATAATATTCGCCATAGGATTAGAAGCATTTTCCAAATTTAATATAAGCAGAAAGAAACTGTTTGTTATTATTTGTTTAAAGTCATACATCTTATGTTTCCTTACCTTATATATATTTTTTTTCGATAAAAATGACCTTTCACAAAATCTTTTTGATCCTTTCATTTGGATCATTTTTTCCTTTTACAGCATTGGTCTTACCACAGGAATTTTTGTTTTCTCAAAATGGTTTATTTCAAAACCTTCAAACCAAACATCTGAAGTGTAAAACTATTTTAAACGCCACATAAAAAGCAACCATTTCATAAAATAAACTACCTGTAAATTACCGCGAGACCTGTCTAAATACTAACTACTAATTACTAACCACTAAATACTAAC
>CAZXBG010000043.1:0-26382 GCA_964638865.1 uncultured Chitinophagales bacterium
AATAAAAAATAAGTAAATTTTAAAATATAAAGAAACCTCCCTTTGGCTGCTCATTCGTTCACCTGCCGAAGTTGGCAGGCAGGGTTCGTGGCTCCCTTTTTTACTTGCAAACCCGCTTCCTCTAGCTGTTCAATCGTGATTGCCTTTTTCCTGTTTTACTTTCACAGAGTTCGCGGCGAGTAATTGCGGAGATTATAGTAGAATGGTTTATATATACGAGTGGAACTTCCTACAAAGTTTGTGGCACCTAATACTTTCGCGAAATAAAAAAGAGCCAGTTTTCGACTGACTCTTTTAAAATTATCGTTGTAAAACACTATTTAATCTACATTGTCGTGCAAAAAAGAATTATTCTTTTTTAATTCGGGGCCGTTTTCGCCGTCGACAATATTGTATTTGGAGACATTGATCTCGCGCGCGTCAGGAGTTTCTTCGAGCTCAACGTTTCGACGTAAATAGGCAGGAACTTTTTCTAATTCTTCCAAATTTCCATTGCCCAATTTGATACTCATACTTTTCAAACGGTTGATCCTGTCGTTGCTCTGATTATTTACCAATCCCATTTTATCTTCGTTGGTGATGAAGGTTTTTGGTTCCTGTTTTTGTTCGATCGGTTTTATCTCCTTTTTATTTACAACAGGTTCAATAAAAGGTTCCCGTGTTTCTTTTTTTAATTCAAAAAAAGGTTCTTCTTTTATAACCGGAGTTTCCAATTTTTCTTCTGGAATTTCAGCAATTATTTCCTCTGATTTAACTTCAATAACGATCTCATTGGTATTTACCTCCTCATTAAAAATAATGAATTCTTTTTCCTCCGCAACAATTTCAGTAATGGGTTCTTCCTTTGCAATAATTGGGTCTTGTTCATTAACAAGTTCCCCAATTTCTTCTTCAAATTTCATATCGGGAACGCCATACATATCAAAATCAAAACTAAACTGTCGGGGGTTCGTATCCTCTTCTTTTTTTATCTTTTTTTCTTCCGGTTTATTCTCACTTTTTAAATGAATGGAATATTCCTCTGCATCATTAACTTGCACATCTTCCTCTTTATCAAGATGTGGCTCCAGCATTTTATTTAATAAGGCATTTGTGTCAATATGCGTTATTTTATACGTGCTTTCTTTTACTCTGCGGCTGCGTTCCTCAATGGTTTCGAAACCAGTTGCGATAACGGTTACCATGAGTTTATCGCCCAAAGTTTCATCAGTACAATTTCCCCAGATAATATCACAATCGTTACCGGCAGATTCTTGAACGAAATCGGTAATTTCTGCAATTTCATCCATTAAAACCGGTTTCACTCCGGATGAAATATTTAATAATATATTTCGTGCGCCACGAATATCATTATCGTTTAACAATGGCGATTCCAATGCATCCTGAACTGCTTTAATTGCACGATCATCTCCTTCTGCACTTCCTGAACCCATGATTGCCAATCCGCTATCGCGCAAAACTGTTTTAACATCTTCAAAATCGACATTTACATATCCGGGAACAGTAATTATTTCTGCAATTCCTTTTGCAGCAGTTGTTAAAATATCATCTGCTTTAGCAAAGGCATCATTCCATGCAAGATTGCCAAACATGTCGCGCAATTTATCATTAGATACAATTAATATTGCATCCACAAAATGTTTTAAAGTTTCGAGACCTTCATGCGCCTGCGACTTTCTTCTTTTTCCTTCAAACCCAAATGGAACTGTTACAATTCCAATGGTAAGAATACCCATTTCTTTTGCAAGTTTCGCAATAACCGGTGCGCCACCTGTTCCGGTTCCTCCGCCCATTCCTGCGGTGATAAAAACCATCTCTGTATTTTTTTCCAGCAATGCTTTTATTTCCTGCAAACTTTCCATCGTAGCCTGTTGGCCCACACTCGGATGTGAACCCGCTCCTCTGCCTTTGGTAAGACTCGGTCCTAATTGAATTTTATTCGGAACCGGGCTCATTTCCAATGCCTGATGGTCGGTATTGCATATCACAAAATTTACATCCTTAATTCCCTGCATGAACATATGGTTAACAGCATTGGACCCGCCACCGCCTACACCTATTACTTTTATGATGGATGATTGTTCTTTTGGTACGTCGAAATACATGGTTTTGTTATTTATTAATTGTTAATTTATTCATTTGGTAATTTAATGCTCCGGAAAAAACTGTTATTAACGCCGGACGCTTTATTATTTATTAATTTAGTAATTTAGTAATTTATTAATTTATTAATTTATTAATTTGATAATTTAATGCTCCGGAGAAAACTGTTATTAATACCGGACGCTACTTTCAATTTCTTTTAATTTATTTATTTTTACTTTTTTTGTTTTTTAAAATCCTTTAATGATGCGATAGTTTTGTTGGTGATAATAAATTAACAAATTGACAATTAACAAATTAACAAATCATTTAAAATCCGAAACATCATCTTCTTCGAACCATTTTTTCGTATTGGTCAGCATACTCTTCAACCAACCCGGTTTTGCATTTTTGCGATCTTGTTCGGGGGTTTCTGATTCTTGTTCCTGCATTTCATTTTCGACTGCTACCTCAACTGCATTATTTTGCATAACATTATTATTCATCATATTTTCCGGAACAACATTTTTTACTTCCTGTTTTGGATTGATATTTTCAGTTGGTATTTCAAAATTTCTAAAATTTCTATCATCACAACCCTTTAAAATTAATCCAACAGCAGTTGCATACATTGGGTGACGAATATCTTCCACTTTTGATTTTGAAATATGTTCAGTTGGATAACCGATACGTGCATCCATACCGGTGATATACGATGCCAATTGCACTAAATGTTTTAATTGTGCGCCACCACCTGTTATTACAATTCCACCGATTAATTTTTTGTGATGTCCGGATAATTTAATTTCATAATAAACGTGCTCCAGAATTTCCTCCATTCTCGCCTGAATTATTCTCGCGAGGTTTTCCACTTTTATTTCTTTTGGTTCACGTCCTTTTAATCCGGTGATAGATATGATCTCATTATCTTCTGTTTCCGTAGCAAGTGCAGAACCAAATTTAATTTTCAGTATTTCCGCCTGGTTCTTCATGATCATACATCCCTCTTTAATATCTTCGGTGATAATATTTCCACCTAAAGGAATTACCGCAGTATGTCTGATAATACCATCCTGAAAAATTGCGATATCCGTAGTGCCGCCACCAATATCCACTAAAGCAACACCTGCTTCTTTTTCTTCCTCACTTAATACAGATTCTGAAGACGCTAATGGTTCAAGCACAAGATCAATCACTTTTAATCCTGCTTTTTCCACGCATTTAAAAATATTTTTTGCTGCAGCAATTTGTCCGGTGATGATATGAAAATTCGCCTCCAAACGCACACCGCTCATACCGATTGGATCTTTAATTCCCTGTTCACCATCAACGATAAATTCTTGTGGTAATACGTGAATGATTCGATCGCCCGGAGGAAGCACAAGTTTATGCATATTCAACACCATCTGATCAATATCATCCATAGAAATCTCATTTTCTGCATCGTTGCGTGTAAAAATGTCTCGATGTTGCAAACTTTTAATATGTTGCCCGGCGATACCCACATACACATCGTGAATTTCAACGCCACTTTTTTCCTGAGCTTCCTGAACCGCAAGTTTAATTGCCTCCACTGTTTTGTCAATATTGGCAACTACACCACGCATCACTCCAAAAGAATCGGCTTTTCCCATACCGAGAATCTGGATCTTTCCATTATCTGTCATTTGTCCGACAATAACACAAATTTTTGTGGTGCCGATATCGAGGCCTGTAATAATTCGATTGTTGTTGTTCATAGTTGCATTTTTTTATCACAAACAACCTGACCTTTATAGTCAAGCTTAATAGTTTCATATTTCTCCCAACCCATATAATTCAAACCCTCTTTATAAAATATTTCGAGTTTATTGAATTTTTCCTGCATATCATTTATTCCGCCAAATTCAATTTTATGATCTCCCAATTTCGGAATTAAAATAAATTCGGCATTTTCAGTAACAAATATCTGTTCGATCTGGGCATTCCAGAAAGTATTTGCGTGAATGTAATGTGATAATTCAAGTATATTTTTTAGCACTTGTGTTTCTACCATGTTCGAGTTATTAGCGCCTTCTTTAATGTTGCCCGTAACAACTGGAACACGACTCGTAAATTTAGTGCTGATGGGCATCTTATTCCCTTTTTCCGTGATATAATAATTCACACCACTGCTGTTAATAACTCGTGCAAGTGGTTGTTTTTGTACAATATTGATATGTAATTCTCCATTTGCATCTAACCAACTTTCTGCATCCTGCACAAAATCATTTTTTTCTATCACCTTTTCTATTCTTCCAACAGCAATATTTTTAATCTTATCACCTTTTACAGAGTCGCCAAATGAATTAATTAATAAAAATTTTATATCAGATGCATCTAAAAAAAAGATATCCTTATCATGATCTATCAAAATATCTACTTTCCCGCACACCACAGCTTCTTGTTTTTTAGAATTAAAGGATGTCAGCATTATTAATCCGGTAACACAAGTAAGGATAAGCAACAAACCAAAAACGCGAAATAATTTCTTTTTCAGGCTCATGATTTAGCATTTATGATGTCAGCAATAGGTTTGATCAGTTTATCGATATCTCCGGCACCAATGGTGCAGAGTATCTCAAACTCATTTTCTTGGATATTCAGCAGTAATTCCTCTTTATTTAAAATAGATTTTTTCGGATTTTTTATTCTGCTCAGTATAGTATCTGCTGTTACTCCTTCTATTGGTTCTTCTCTTGCAGGATAAATTGGCAATAAAATAATCTCATCAGCAATATCCAAACTCGAAGCAAATCCATCAGCAAGATCTCTGGTTCTGGTAAAAAGGTGTGGTTGAAAAATTGCGGTGATTTTTTTATCCTTATAAATTGCGCGTAAGCTCAATAAAAACATTCTTATTTCTTCCGGGTGATGCGCATAATCATCAATATAAACACTTTTAGTGGTGGAGGTGACCAATTCAAATCTGCGATGAATTCCTTTAAAGGTGTTGAGGGATTCTGCGATATTTTCATGGGAAATTTCAAGATGCAATGCAACAGCAACTGCTGCAACAGAATTTTCGATATTATGAATTCCGGGATATTTTAGTGTGTAACAAATTCCGTTGTTTAATTCCACTTCACTTCCCGACAAAGTGATATTATAATTGGAAACAAAAAGATCTGCTTCTGTATTTTCCAATGCGTACTTGGTTGTGTGTTGCTCTAGATACGGAACGATAGGTAAACCTGCTTTTATTACAATTTCGCCACCAATTTCTGTTTTATTGGCAAATTCGATGAATGCTTTTTCCACTTCAGCCTGAGTTCCGTATATCTCAAGATGATCGGAATCTACTGCGGTAACTACGGTAATATTTGGAAATAATCGCATGAATGATCTGTCGTATTCATCAGCTTCTGCAACCATAACATCATTTTCGCCGTGTACGAAATTTGAATTAAAGTTGGAACAAATTCCACCCAAAAAAGCGGTGCAGTCGTAACCCGAATTTTTTAATATCCAGGTAATCATTCCCGACACTGTTGTTTTTCCATGTGAACCACTAACGGCAATGGTAAATTTATCGCGACTCAACATTCCAAGTACTTCAGCACGTTTGAATAATGGATAATTATTGGTAATGATATAATTTAATTCTGCATGATGTTTTGGAATTGCGGGAGTATAGATCACTAGTTCCGCAGCCTTATCAATAAGATCAATATTATCTTCAAAATGTATTTTAATTCCTTCTTTTTGTAGTTGTTCCGTTAATGCAGTTGGAGTTCGGTCATAACCTGAAACCGCTGCTCCCTGTAAATTAAAATAACGTGCAAGTGCGCTCATACCGATGCCTCCGATACCTACAAAATACACATTTTTAATCTTATCCAACTGCATTATTATCTTAAATAATTAATTTTTATTAATCAATTTAAATACTTCATCCACAATTCTTTCTGCTGCATCGGGAATTGCGAAATTCTGAATATTATCTGCTAATTCTTTTCTTTTTTTATCATTATTTATCAATTCAATAGCAGCTTTTACTAATTCATTTTGGGCATCTCTGTCACTAATATGAACTGCGGCATTACCATTTACCAATGCCATTGCATTTTTCGTCTGGTGGTCTTCCGCTGCCGAAGGAAGTGGAACCAAAATAATAGGTTTACCCACGAGGCATAATTCGGAAATTGCAATTGCCCCGGCTCTGGAAACAATTACATCTGCAGCTGCATAAGCATGATCTATATTGGTAATAAAATCGAATACCTTAATATTATCAAAACCCTTTGCGGCGGATTTACACTCCTCAAATAATAACGAACCTGTTTGCCAAAGTACCTGAATATTTGCTTCGTGTAATTTTTGCAGACCTACCTTCATACAATTATTTAAGGTTCTGGACCCTAAACTTCCACCTACAACAAATAATATCTTACTATCGAGATCAAGGTCAAAATCTTTCCGCGCTTTTTCCGGTTTTACATTGCATAAAATAATACTCTGACGAACAGGGTTGCCGGTTTTTACCACTTTCGCTGTTGGAAAATATTTATCCATTCCATCATAGGCAACACATACCTTTTTTGCTTTTCGCGATAAAATTTTATTTGTTACCCCGGGAAAAGAATTCTGTTCCTGAATTAATGCCGGCACCCGATTGCGTATTGCTGCATTTAATGCGGGGCCGCTTGCAAAACCGCCGGTCCCAACAGCTACATCCGGTCTGAATTTTCTTACAATAGTACCTGATCTGAAATAACTAGAAATTAATTTAATAGGAAAACTAAAATTGCGCATATCTAAACCGCGATGAAATCCACTTATCCATAAACCCTCAATTTTATATCCCGCCTTTGGAACCTTTTCCATTTCCATTTTATTTTCTGCACCAACAAATAAAATATCGGCATCAGGCTCTCTGCGCCTGATCTCATTGGCGATTGCAATAGCAGGAAAAATATGCCCTCCTGTTCCACCGCCGCTGATTAATATTTTTATTGGTTCTTTCATTTTAAATTTAATACTAAGTGTCACTTATAAACTAAGGTTTTTCAAAGATTTTTAATATCAATTTATTCTTATTCCGAAATAATTTCTTCTTCCATTTCTGTTTCTTCTGATTTGGCGGAATCTTTTTCTTCTTTTACTTCTATTTCTCTGCTCACACTTAAAATAATTCCGATACTTAAACTGGTAAACCAAAGTGATGTTCCACCCATACTTACCAATGGCAATGTTAATCCTGTTGTTGGCACCAGATGCACTGCCACAGCCATGTTTGCGAATGCCTGAATAGTTAAACACAATCCTAAACCAACAGCGAGCAATGCACCAAAACTGCTGGGTGCTTTTATTACTATTTTTATGCAGCGATATAATAAAACGAGGTATAAAAAAATAAAAACAACTGCGCCAAATAATCCGTACTCTTCAATAATTGTTGCGAAAATAAAATCGGCATAGGGGTAAGGTAAAATATCTTTTTGTGTGGAATTACCCGGACCAACTCCCAAAATTCCTCCTTGTGCAATTGCAATTTTTGCCTGTTCCACCTGAAATTCTTCATCATCATCACCACCATTAATAAAACTTTCCACACGGGTGTTCCAGGTTCCTAAACGGCCAACGTCAGGTATTAAATACGATAACCCAATTACGATTCCGAGTAATACAATTCCCGAACCAATGGTAAGCATGATGTATTTAAAATTAACGCGACCAACAAACATTAACACGATACAAGTAAAAAATAATACACTTGCCGTAGATAAATTTTCCGGTAATATCAGTGCACATATAATAGCAATTGGCAATATTACCGGAACAAATGCTTCTTTGAAGGAATCAACCTTATCCTGAGTTTTAGATAATATGCGTGCAGTGTACATTATCAAAGCGAAACGCGCTAAGTCGGATGTTTGAAATGTAAGATTTATTACCGGTAATGTTATCCATCTAGAAGCATCATTTACTTCCGGTGCCAGAAACATAGTGTATAATAAAGCCGGAACAGAGATCCATAATAATATTTGTGCAATACGACTATAATATTTAAATGGAATGAGATGACTTAAATACATCAGAAAAATTCCGAATATTAAAATTGTGGTATGTTTTATCAGATAATACTCTGTATTACCACCTGCAGATTTATATGCGAGTGTTTCTGTAGAACTATACACAGCAAGAATAGAAAACACAGAAAGCACAAAAACAACCAACCAAATGTAGCGGTCGCCTTTTACTTTACTCAACATATATGTTATCGGTTGACTCATATTTAATTCGGTGCGCACTATTAATTATAATTCTTTTACCCTTGCTTTAAATTGTCTTCCTCTGTCTTCAAAATTTTCGAAAAGATCGAATGATGCACATGCAGGAGATAATAAAACAACATCGCCATTATTACCAAGTCGATATGCCATTTCCACACAATCTTTCATACTTTCCGTATTCACTAAAATATCAACCAGCTTACCGAAAGCTTCGTGAATTTTTGTATTATCAGCACCGAGACAAACAATTGCCTTTACTTTTTTTCTTACTAGTTCTGTTATGTGGGAATAATCATTTCCTTTATCAATTCCGCCAACTATCCAGATTACAGGATTATTTTGGCTTTCCAATGCAAACCAGGTACTGTTTACATTTGTTGCTTTGGAATCGTTGACAAAAGAAATGCCGTGCACTTTTGCAACAAATTCGAGACGATGTTCCAATCCTTGAAAATCCATCAGACTTTCGCGAATATTTTCGTTCTTAATACCAACTGCCTTCCCTGAAATGGCAGCTGCCATCGAGTTGTATTGGTTGTGTTTTCCTTGTAGCGCTAATTCGTTGATGGTCATGTTGAATTTGTTTTGGTTGAGTTGAATATTTAGAGTGTCACCGGAAATCCATCCACCTTCCCCAGAACGGTCATTCAGGGTAAAGGAAACAGAGGACAACGATGTGATTGTTTTATGATATTTTGGTTTTAATAATTCGTGTTCAATTACAGGATCATCGGCATTATAAAAAAAATAATCGCCCGGACCCTGATTCATGATGATGCGGAATTTGGAAGCGACATAATTTTCAAACTGATAATTATAACTATCGAGATGATCTGGTGTTATATTTAAAAGAACAGATATATATGGTTTAAATGTTACGGTATCATCCAATTGAAAATTGCTGATTTCCAACACGTAATATTCGTGGTTGCCATTCGCAATTAATTCGGCAAAACTTTTACCGATATTTCCTCCCATGGCGACATTCATTCCTGCTTTTTGTAATAAATGATAGGTTAATGATGTGCATGTTGACTTTCCATTACTTCCTGTTATTGCAATCACTTTTCCGGAACAATATCTCCATGCAAATTCTATTTCGCCCACCACAGGAATATTGTGTTCCCGCACTTTTTTCATCACTTCGTATTTTTCCTGTATGCCCGGACTTTTTATTATTTCATCTGCGGAAAAAATTTTATCATAGGAATGTTTTCCTTCTTCAAATTCAATATTTTCCTTTTGTAATTTATTTTTATAGATATCCTTAATAACACCTTTGTCGCTCACAAATACATCAAAACCTTTGCGTTTCGCAAGTATTGCTGCACCTGTTCCGCTTTCGCCGGAGCCTAATATGACAATGCGTTTCGACATTTATCTCACCTTGAGTGTTACTACTGAAATAATTGCTAATAATATTGTGATGATCCAAAAACGTGTTACAATTTTTGTTTCAAACATTCCTTTTTTCTGATAATGATGGTGTAAAGGGCTCATTAAAAAAACTCTTTTCCCTGTTCCGTATTTTCTTCTGGTATATTTAAAATAAAATACCTGAATCATCACACTGAGATTTTCCACGAGAAATATTCCGCATAAAACAGGGATCAATAATTCTTTTCTGGTTGCAATTGCGAGTGAAGCAATAATTCCACCAATGGTTAAACTTCCTGTATCACCCATAAATACTTGTGCGGGAAATGCATTATACCAAAGAAAACCGATACAGGCACCAATTAATGCGGCGCTGAATACCACTAATTCGCCCGAATCCGGTATATACATAATATTTAAATAATCGCTGAGAATTGCGTTACCGGCTATGTAGGCAAAAATGGTAAGCGTGATCACAATTATTACAGAAGTGCCTGCAGCTAATCCATCCAAACCATCGGTAAGATTTGCTCCATTCGAAACTGCAGTAATAATTATAATAATAATTATAATGAATACCAGTGGAAATAACCAAACCTTAGTACTATCATTAGCCCAACTCACCAGCCATTCATAATCGAATTCATTATTTTTCACGAGGGGAATTGTTGATTTTGTGGAACGCGTGTCATGACTTAAAAAACGCTCATCGTCTTTATCCATAATTCCATTACCTTCTAAACGAACATCATTTGCATCGTAGGTTTCTAATGGCCTTCCAACTGCATGACCATTTTCCACTTCATAAACATAAATATGATCGTAATCCCGCAATTTAATATCATCAGAAAAATAAAGAACTAAACCAACTATAGTTCCCAATCCCACCTGACCCATTAATTTGAATTTCGCACGCAAACCTTCTTTATTTTTTTTGAATACCTTGATATAATCATCTAAAAATCCGATCAATCCCATCCACACAGTTACAATAAGCATGAGAATGACATAAATATTTTTCAGATCTGCTAATAATAAAACCGGAATTAATAATGCGGCAATAATGATGAGTCCTCCCATTGTTGGAGTTCCTTTTTTGCTAAGCTGTCCTTCTAATCCGAGGTCGCGAACCGCTTCGCCAATTTGTTGTTTCTGTAAATATTTAATGATCCATTTACCAATGATGATAGATATGATCAGGGATAATAAAACAGCCATTCCGGCGCGAAAGGACAAATACTGAAACAATCCCGCACCCGGAAAATCATATTTTTCATCCAACCAATTAAATAAATAATATAACATTATCTCGAAAGGGTTTTAAAGGTTTCCGAAAGCACTTTTTTATCGTCGAAGGGATATTTAATTCCTTTTATTTCCTGGTATTTTTCGTGACCCTTTCCTGCAACACAAATAACATCACCACGTTTTGCCAACATCACTGCAGTTTTAATTGCTTCTCTCCTATCTACTATGGAAAGTGTTTTTTTGCGCAAATCAGCTTCAATTCCCGATTCCATTTCCTGAATTATAATTTCCGGTTGTTCGCTGCGCGGATTATCAGAAGTGAGAATAATTTTATCACTTAATTTTGCGGCAACCTTTGCCATAATCGGTCTTTTCGTTTTATCGCGATCGCCACCACAACCAACAACCGTTAATAATTGTTGTTCGTTTTTTAACATGGATCTTACGGTAGATAATAATTTTTCCACGGCATCGGGAGTATGTGCATAATCAATAACTCCGGTAATTTCTTCCACTGCAGAATAAATAACATCAAATCTTCCTTCCACGGCAGTTTGTTTACTCAAAGCAGAAAGCACTTCATTTTTATCAAATCCCAATAAGCGACCTATTGCATACACGGATAATAAATTCCACGCATTAAATTCCCCCAACAAATGGGAATGAAATTCTACTCCGTCCAAATTCAAAACAAGACCGGAAATAACATTTTCTTTAATTCTTGCAGTGTAATCCGCAGAACCTTTTACGGAAAAGGTAAATTTTTGTGCTTTACAGTTTTGCAACATCACTGTAGCATTTTTATCATCCGCATTTACTAAAGCAAAAGCAGTTTTATCGAGATTGTCGAAAAACATTTTTTTTGCTGCGATATATTTATCGAAAGTTTTGTGATAATCTAAATGATCATGTGTGATATTTGTAAAAGCAGCGCCTGAAAATTTTAATCCTGCGATACGTTTTTGATGTGCAGCGTGGGAACTCACTTCCATAAATACATAATCGCAACCGGCTTCCACCATTTGAGATAATAAATTATTTAATTGAACAGGGTCAGGAGTTGTATGCGTGGATGGAATTATAGTATCCTGAATTTTATTCTCTACTGTGGAAATTAATCCGACTTTAAATCCAAGATCTTTTAGTAAATTGTAACACAAAGTTGCTACGGAAGTTTTTCCATTTGTTCCGGTAATTCCAACTAATTTCAAATGTTCCGTGGGCGAATCATAAAATTTATGTGCCGTTTTACCCAGTGCCTCAGATGCATCAGCTACTACAAAAATTAATTCTGCATTTGCATTTTGAATTGTATGTTCCCCAATTATTGCAACTGCGCCGAGCTCCAATGCTTTCGGAATAAAATCGTGACCATCTGCTGCTGTTCCTTTTACAGCAACAAATAAATAACCCGGCTTTACATTCCGGCTATCGGCAGCAATTCCGGTAATTTCGATCTTGTTGAGATCGTTTACACCGGAATTAGTGAATTTAACAACAGATAATATTTCCTTTAATTTTTTCAATTCAATTGTATGCTTACGTAGGTTCCTTTATAAATTGCCTGCCCTGATTCAATACTTTGTGATGTTACTTTACCACTTCCGCTCACTCCTACTTTTAATCCGCTGGTTTCCAATAAATACATGGCATCGCGCAAACCCATTCCTTTAACATTGGGCATTGTATATTGATAGGTTTTAATTAATTCGTGGGTAGAGGTTTTTCCCGTTGTATTTAATGCAATCCATTCTTCATTATCATTAAATGTTTCATTTACATTTAGCCATTTTAAAATCTGGCGGAAATCAAATGCATTTCCTTTTGCGGTTGCTGTAACTCCAACGTAAGAAGTATCAGCCATATTTACCGGTTCGCGCATATTAATAAAATGAGAATACACCTTATCAGAAATTTCTCTGAAAACCGGAGCGGAAACATAACCGCCATAATATACCGGGCTATTGGGATCGCTCACCACAACTATAATGGAATATTTGGGATTTTCATAAGGAAAATATCCTGCAAAACTTGCAAGGTGATTATTAGTATAAACTTTATTCTCCAATAATTGAGCCGTACCGGTTTTTCCTGCAAATTGATAATAATCATTTTTTAAATGTTTTGCAGTACCACTATCAACCACTGCAAGCATACATTGCTGCAATTGTTCAACCGTATTTTTTGAGCAAAGTTTTTCATTTAAAACAATTGGTTCAAATTCATTAACTGTTGTACCATATTGTTGCGTTTCCTGAACCAAATAAGGTTTCATCATTTTACCATCATTTGCAATGCCATTATAAAATGTGAGTAATTGCAATGGTGTTACCGTTAATTCATATCCAACGCTCATCCAGGGAATAGTAGTTTTATACCACAATTCTTTATCCTTAGGATCTTTTTTAAAATAGGGTTTTGGTTCTCCGCTAATTTCAATTCCGGTTTTATTTGCAATACCTGATTGTATTAGATGATCTACATATTTTTGTGGTTCTTTTTGATAATATTCGTATGCCAATCGGGAAATTCCAACATTGGAAGAAAGTGCAAATGCCGTTTCCACAGTTACATTTCTTCTGCTGTGTGGTTCGCTATCGCGCATGGTTCTATCTGCAAATAATAAGGTTCCCTGGTTCAGATCCACATGATCATGAATAGATAATCCATCTTCCAGCAAACACATCAGTGTAAATAATTTCCAGGTTGAACCCGGCTCTACACGAGTGGAAATTGCATAGTTATAATCCTCTTTATATTGTCCAACAGTTGTTCGTGTTAAATTTGCGATCGCTTTTATTTTTCCCGTTTTCACTTCCATTACAATTGCAGTTCCCCATGCGGCATCATTTTTAACTAATGATCTGCGCAGAGCAGTTTCTGTAATATCTTGCATATTAATATCGAGCGTTGTTATCACGTCCACTCCATCAACAGGATCCACTTCATTTTTATCGCTTATAGGCATCCAGCTTCCACCGGCAATTTTGCGCATTAATGTATATCCTTCCTTTCCGGTAAGTAAAGTATCGTATGTTCCTTCCAAACCAATTTTTCTTCCATCTTTTACATATCCTATGGTTCTGTTAGCAAGACTGTTATAAGGATACGCGCGATTTTCAATTTGTTCTGTAATTAATCCGCCGCGATTTTTTCCAAGGCGATATAATGCAAAATTTTCCAATTTTTGTTTTTGCGGAAGTGTTGCTTTTTTATATATTTCTATATAACGTTTTTTTTGCTTACGCGCCTGCGTAATTTTTTGTTTGTATTGCGCTGCAGTTTTATCGCGAAATAAATTTGCCAATTGAATGGAAAGAGAATCAATATTCTTTTTAAAATCTGCATCATTTGGCGCAACAGGATCCATATAAATTTTATAATAGGGAAATGATGTTGCAAGAATATCGTGGTGTTCCGACATGATGCTTCCACGTTTAGGTTCAATCGCCTGTGTGCGCACTCTTGCACTATCGGCCATTGCGCGATATTTATCTCCTTGCACAAATTGTATATTAATTATTTGTGCAGTGATACCCAACCCAAGCACAACAAATGCTGCAAGCGCAAGATATAATCTCCATAATATGTCTTTTTTAGTGTTGTCCACTTTTTGCTTTAATTGTATATGGCGGATGTGATAATTCCTGCATTTGTAATGTGTCAACCATTTTTGCAACGGTGCTTTGTCTGCTGTGTTGTGTCAGCGAATCGCGAGTTGCATTATAGTAATATTGTTTTTCCAGCAATTGCTGATTTACTGTTCTTATTTCTCTTTCCATTTCTACGCCCCGGTGATTATTCCAGATATAAAATATACCGATCACTACTACAAATAAGAAATAGGGGATATTATTAATAAGTCTTTCCAATCTGAAAAAAGAAACCTCGTCAAACGATTTCAGCATACCTGAAAGGGTTCGTTTTTGTTCGGCGGGTTGTTTTTTTTCGGTTGGGTTCATTTTATTTTATTGTTCATTTTTCATTCGTGCTCTTGGCCGCATCTTTTATCTTCCCAAAGAGGAGGACATTACGGTGGCGATACTTCGAACTTTCTGCATGAGAATTTCCTTTTCATTCTTTCATTCCTTAATTCCCACTCTCAATTTTGCACTGCGTGATCTTGGGTTTTCTTTTATTTCATTTATACCGGGTAATAATGGTTTTTTTGTGAGTGATTTAAAGGGAATTATTTTTCTTCCCATCATATCGCCCTCATTTTCGCCGAAAACATTTCCTGTTTTTATCAGGTTTTTTACCATTCTGTCTTCGAGGGAATGATAACTTAACACTACTAATCTTCCGCCCGGTATTAATAATTGTGTTGTACTTTCCAACATTTCGCGCAAGGCACCCATTTCATCGTTTACTGCTATGCGCACTGCTTGAAATACGGTTGACAAATAAGGACTATGTTCTCCTTTTACAACGGTTAAAACAATATTTTTAAATTCGCCCGTTGTTGTAATTCCTCTGCCGCCGTTTTGTTTCATTTTTGTTCTTGCGTTTATGATAATATGTGCGAGTTGTTTTGAATTTCGCACTTCGCCATAAAGGCTGAACATATTTCTCAACTGATCTTCCGTATAATTATTTATCACATCGAATGCGGAAATGGATTGATTATTATTCATGCGCATATCGAGCGGACCATCGAAACGCACAGAAAATCCGCGTTCGCCTTCATCAAATTGGTGGGAGCTTACACCCAGGTCGGCGAGAATTCCATCCACTTGAGTTACTCCGGACACCCGCAGAAATTTCTGTATATAGCGAAAATTCTGCGGGATGAAGGTCACTTGTTCGTTAGCGCTGAACTCGTTGATGTAATTTTTTTCTGCATCCGGATCCTGGTCGAAACAAAAAACTTTTCCTTTGTTGCTGAGATTTTTTAAGATCTCTCTGGTGTGGCCGCCACCGCCAAAGGTGACATCCACATAAATTCCGTCGCGGTTTGTGATCAGATTTTCAATGCTTGTATGTAAAAGAACGGGTATGTGGTATGTTGCACTCATATACCATATTTACTTCTCACTTTTTCTGATAATTGCTGATATTGGTTTGCATCCATTTTCATGAATTTTTCACGGAAACGCTCCATACTCCACACTGCAACCTTGTTTTTCATGCACACCATGATGATGTCTTTGCTGATTCCCGCATGCTGTAAATGCAATTTTGGAATCAGCACCCTGTCGGAAGAATCGATATTTAAAATGGCTGTTCCACTATAAAACTGTGTTTTGTAATCGCGATCCTCCTCCGAATTCTCCTGAATCTTGCTCACATTGTCCATTTCTGTGTAGAATTCACTTTGCGGGTATAGATAAAGGCATGGGTCGATTCCGCGTGTAACCACGAACTTTCCGGCGTCATCTCCTGTAAGCTGAGTAAGCAACCCGGCAGGCACACGAATGCGCTGTTTTGTATCGAGGGTACACTCATATTCACCTATCAGGAAAGCCATTTTTTGGTTTTTGTGTTAATTTGAACGTAAACCTAGGTTTTTTATTACACTTTTGTACACATTTGTACACCGAGAAGCCAAAAAAATTTGTGCACAGTAAATGCACATAGGTTATGCACAAATGTTAGGATACAGATATTGTGGTTTTTATTGGACAGACAACATGTCAAATTATCAACCACAATTTACCAGTAATTACAAAAACTGAAAGCAAACCTTAAAAAATGCATGAAATGGCATAATATGCATTTTTGAACGTATTTTTAATGTGTGGTGAGATATAAGCACAGCAATGGATAGAAGATGGTTGAGTTATGATTCCGGCGGGATGGTGACTAGAAAATAATCATTAGTGACTATACTGAATGATAGATTTTAATCGATTTCACGGGGAATGTCCTAGCAGGGTTCTTGCCTCCTTAAAAATTAATTAATTCGGCAAAACCTTGCGATGGCAATTGATAACTCTACCGATTTGTTATATGGCAGTGCAAAGAACACATGCAGAAATTAGTACCAGTTATTTTTTCACATTTACTTGTTATAAATGGTTGCCTCTTTTTGAAAAAACAAACCTGTTTGATGATATATATGAATGGTTTGACTTACTAAAAAAGGAGGAAAATTTCATCCTCGGGTATGTAATTATGGCAAATCATTTGCATGCGCTTATCAGATTAAGTAATCACAGTAGAACGATAAATAGATTAATTGCAGAAGGTAAGCGATTTAGAGCGTACGAGATAATTAAACGGTTAAAGAAATTGAAGCACTATGAATTATTGGGCAATTTGGAAGATGGAGTAAACAATATTGAAAAGAAAAAAGGTTCTATTCATAAGGTGTTTGAAGTATCATTTGATTGCAAAGAATGTCGCACAACCAAATTCATATAACAAATATTAAATTATATGCCCGCCTAAATGATGAGATCGGGCAGGCACAATAATCCAGTAAAGGCCGGATTAGTGACCAATGCCAGATATTATGAACATTCCTCCGCAAAATTTTATGAAACAGGTGAACAGGGAATTTATGAGGTAAGAAATTATTTGGACTATTTTAATATACCCAATGCATAAAAGAAATTGGTCCTCATGTCGCAGGGTTTTGTCAATTTAAAAATTTTAAAGGCGACAAGAACCCTGCTCGGACTACAATAGGTAAATGTTAGACCCTTCGAATTTAAATCATCATCATCCCAAAGGAACCATAATCTTTTTCCCAAATACCACCAAAAAAAATTTGCCTCATTCTCTAAATTTCTAACAATTATAAAGCTTTTTCCGCCAATAAAAGACAGCAAAATTTAGACAGAACAAGTCCACGCATCCTCAGGGGTTCAGTTGAGTTGCTAATATGCAATAGGATGGATGCCGGGGTAGGTTATTTCTGCTATTGAGGTATTGGAGTTAAGCTTGGAAAGAGACGGTGTGGGTTTGTGGCAAACTAAGGATTTTCAGTCCTTTGCTAAATGTTGGAATGTTTATTATTATTATTTTCCTTCCGACACTATCTGATACGCCCCTTCACTTTTCAAAGAATAAACCGGGATTCCCATTCTGCCAAATTGTTTTACCCAATAATTATTGTTCTTCCAGGCATTGGTGTTGCTGATGATATAGGAGGCGTTTGGGAAAGGGTTGTTTGTGGAATCAATTTTTAGAAAAGGGTTTTGGGTAATGAACACATAATCTACGATCTCGCAATTGGGAACGGAGTCGTTGCGCGTTTCGGGATCAAGAAAAAAGATCGTTTTGCCGTTAGCATATAAAAATGGGTATCGATAATAAAATGTGTTTATAGGGGTGTATTCCTTTTGTTTTAATACATTAATATATTCTGGATTTTTAATTCCCCTTTTAATAAAATCATTTTTAAGATGAAATTTGAATTCCTCAGAATCTTTTAGGGAGTCGGTATCTGTAAAAATATATGCGGAGGTTTCATTGTTTATTACAATGGCAGCGTTTTTTTTCAGACTATACATAATAATGTCCTGGCGTTTATTATTTTCCATTTTGTGCAGGGTGATGGTTATACAACAGAATAAAATACTTGCCAACATCCCCAAAAAATATTTTTTCTCTTTTAAAACTAAAAATGCACCTAAAAATAAAATGATAATATACATTAAAATTGTGGAATAAACATTCAGGTACAAATTTTCGGTAACGGAATAGGGTAATTTTTCGATGCGTATAACAGAATAATTCATGATACGCAAACTCCAATCGAGCATAAATGCTATTCCCGAACCGATAAATGGTATAGCGCCTAAAGCAAAAAAAGCAACTCCCAAAACCAATATTAAAAAGGAAACCGGAATAGCTATGATATTTGACAGCAGAAAATAATTGGGAAACTGGTGGAAATAATAAATTCCGATGGGAGATGTTACAATTTGTGCCGCAATGGAAACGGAGGTCATTGACCAGAAATATTTTAACAAGGTATTGGATGGTTTCCAGATATTATAAACGAGGGGTTGAAAAAATACGATCCCTCCTACTGCAAGGTACGACAACTGAAAACCCACTTGTGTAATCTGATACGGATCGTCGAGTAGCAAGGGAAACATGGAAACAAACAAAATATTAAAACTATCAATTTGCTGATCATATAATTTCCCTAAAGCTAAAAAAGTAAACATAACTGCAGAGCGATTTACACTTGGTGACAAACCGGACAAACAGGCATATAACCAAATAATCAGGAGTATTACCACTGTTTTAAACAAGGCGGCTTTAGAGCGTTTTGTAAAAAAGAAAGAGAAGGGTCGAAACAAAAACTCCAGAATTACGTATAAGATGCCCACGTGTAAACCTGATACTGCCAAAATATGCATGGTTCCAGTGTTTGCATATGCTTGCTGCACTTCATCGGGTATCACACTTTTTTGACCTATTATGAGTGCAACACCAACGGATAAAGAATTTTCATCCTTTATATGTTTCTCCATTAAACGAATAAAATACGATTTCCACGCATAAATATGCGTCCAGATTTTTTTTGCTTCATTGGTGTTTGTTTGTTGATATTCGCCAAATTTTAAAAATGCAACATGATAAATTTTCAGGTTGTACAAATATTTTTTATAATCAAATGCGGCGGGGTTTTTTGTTTCCTGCGGGGAAGAAAATTTGTTTTTAATATAAATAATATCTCCATAATTAAAAGTTATTGAATGAAGACTATCGGTTTTAATATAGACAATTGATTTTCCATTAACTGCGGTTGCTAAAGAATCCCTGATCAGCATATCTACATCAACATATAATTTTGTATTTCTTTCGGCAATCTCAGGAGGTTTATTTATTCGGCATTTGAAAACAGAAACACTATCTGCATTAACCATAAAATAATCGTCGTGATAAACAGGAGTATCTTTTATCACAATAAATATTCCGCCAAAAAACAATACCAGATGAAATAAAAATCCGTGCAGGGGTTGCAAGGTAAAGGATGCAGATAATTTATGTATTATCTGAAATAAAAAATAAATAAATACTGCTCCAAAAAAACAATAAACATACCATACTGCCTGCAGTTGCAATTGCATGGATAATATGATCCCCAATACAAAAGGGACCAAATATCGGAACAAAGGGATATGGTTCCAGTAGCCGGTCATAAGAGATAAACATTGCGAATATAGGAATTAGGGTTAAATATAATTGCAAAATAAAAACTACTTAATTGACAATTGAACAATAGTCTGCGTCAAAAATTAATCGTGTAGGATATTAATTCGCGATATAATCGTGATAGGGAAGAAAAAATAAATTTATACTCCCACTAAAAATAATCGTGTAGCATTTTTAACTCGACAATTGATTAAAAAAATAATCGCTTAAAATATATAATTCGGTAAATTATCGGAAACAATTATGCATTCAGAATGTTTTTCCACAGAGTTGCTTTGACACTCGCTACATGACGTAACAGTGGAAGGGAGCTAGTAAACTATATGTTGAATGTTTATCCTTCTAGAACACAGAGATCCTTTGGTAAACAAGAAAAAAAATTGACAATTGATAATTTACAATGAAACAGCAAAAAAAAATTGACAATTGAGAGCAAAACCCAGGCGGTGGATATAAAATAAGGGTGTATGATAATTATTCGGGATGAAAATATAGTTGGTCCACAAAATTAAATTTATATACGCCAATTAAATTAATCGCGCAGCGAACTCTGTGGGTACAGGAATAATTTTCAACCTAAGGATGAACCCAAATTGTCAATTATCAATTGTCAATTTCAATTTGTCAATTGTCAATTTCAATTTGTTAGTTTTTCTCCAGCGCTTCTACGCCAGGAAGAATTTTGCCTTCGAAAAACTCGAGCATGGCACCGCCGCCGGTAGAAACATAACTCACTTTATCACTTAAATTAAATTTATTTAAAGCTGCAACAGAATCGCCGCCGCCTACCAGAGAGTATGCTCCCTTTTGGGTTGCCTGTGCTATAGTTTTTGCTATTTGAATTGTTCCATTACTGAAATTTTCCATTTCAAAAACACCCATTGGGCCGTTCCATAAAATTGTTTTGGAAGCGAGAATTACTTCGCTGAAATCTTTAATTGCTTTTTCGCCAATGTCGAGTCCCATCCATCCAGTCGGAATGATATTACTAATGCAGGTATCTTTTGCAGCATCGTTATCAAATTTATCAGCGATCACAGAATCCACAGGCAATAAAATAGTGGCACCATTGGTTTTTGCATTTTCTATTAATTGTTTTGCCAGATCCAGTTTATCTTCTTCGCATAAAGAATTTCCGATATCTCCACCCATAGCTTTAATAAATGTGTATGCCATTCCTCCCCCAACAATAATATGATCTGCTTTTTCCACTAATTTTTCGAGTATCAGTATTTTATCAGAAACCTTTGCGCCGCCAATAATTGCTGTAAATGGTTTTTCATGATCGTTCAACACTTTATTGGCGGCATCCACTTCTGCAGCTAATAAAAATCCGGCCATTTTATTTTCCGGTGAATATAAACTTGCAACTATGGTGGTGGAAGCATGTGCACGATGTGCAGTGCCGAAAGCATCATTTACATATACATTTCCTAATTCACTTAATTGAATTGCAAAATCCTTATCACCTTTTTCTTCTTCAGGATGGAAACGCAAATTCTCTAACAATAATATTTCACCGGGCAAAAGATTTAAAGTTAATAATCTAACATCATCACCAATACAATCTTCTGCAAATTTCACATCATGTTCTAATAATTCAGATAAATGTTTTACGATATGTTTTAAGGAATATTTTTCATCAGGACCATCTTTTGGACGACCGAGGTGCGACATTAACACCACTGAACCACCATCATCTAAAATCTTTTTAATAGTTGGAATTGCAGCCTTTAATCTTGAATCGTCGGTTACGGCAAAAGTGGATTTATCTAAAGGCACATTAAAGTCTACGCGAACAAGAGCGCGTTTGTTTTTGAAGTTATAATCTTGGATGGAACGCATTTAATTTATGATTTTAATATATTATTTTTTGTAATGAAATGGTGGATGAGGCACATTAAGTAAGTTCAGTTTGATTGAAAGTTTTAGTAATACCCTGAGCTTCGGGGCCCCATCTTTTATCTTTCCCAAGGGGGAAGACATTAGGGTGGCGATTCTGCAAACTTGGTGCAAAGTAATTGCCATTAGTTTCTTTCATTAATTATTTAATTCTTTCATTTTAATTACTAAATCTGCAAGTCTGCTTGAGTATCCATATTCATTATCGTACCAACCCATCACTTTTATCATATTTCCTGTAACGGCTGTAAGTTCTGAATCGAAAATACAGGAATGTGGGTCGCCAACGATGTCGATGGAAACAAGAGGTTCGTTGGTGTAGGCAAGAATATTTTTTAAATAGGTATCTGCAGCAGATTTGAAAGCAGCATTTACCGAATCGATGGTTGCCGGTTTGGAAACGGTGCATGTAATATCCGTAATTGATCCATCCGGCACCGGAACGCGAATGCTTGTGCCGCCAATTCTTCCCATCAATTCGGGAAAAGTTGCCGCAATTGCCTGCGCTGCACCTGTGCTGGTAGGCACCATGCTCAAAGCAGCGGCTCTTGCCCTGCGAAGGTCTTTGTGCGGAGCATCGTGCAAACGCTGATCGGAGGTATAGGAATGGATGGTTGTGATATAGGCATTTTCGATAGTAAAATGTTCGTGCAGCACCTTTATCATGGGTGCAGCGCAATTTGTGGTGCAAGAGGCATTGGAGATGATAATATCATCCTTTAAAAGCATGTTATCGTTAACACCCAAAACGATGGTTTTTATTTCCGGTGATTTTGGTGGAGCTGACAATAATACTTTTTTAGCTCCCGCTGCAACATGCAACATTGCCGACTTGGTATCCAGGAAATGTCCGGAAGATTCGAGCACCAGATCTATATTCATGTTCTTCCAAGGAAGATTTGCCGGATCTTTTTCCGCAAAAACCTTAATTCGCTTGCCATTAATGATCAGATCACCGCCTTCAATAAACACTTCGCCGCTAAATTTGCGGTGAATTGAGTCATATTTAAACAGATGGGCAAGTGTTTCCACGTCGGTAAGATCGTTGACTGCCACTACATCAACATCATTTTTTTCGAGGATTCTGCGGAGGAAAATTCTTCCAATACGCCCAAATCCATTGATTGCTATTCGATAGTTACTCATAATTGTGGTGTAAATTTAGGGGCTTCGCGATAATTATTTCGCAGAAACTTTTACAAAATGTTTTTTTGCGCTACTTTTGCACTCTCTTTTGAGAAAAAGGCCCGTTCATCTAGGGGTTAGGATACAAGATTTTCATTCTTGGTACAGGGGTTCGATTCCCCTACGGGCTACTAACATTTATTAAAAGACCAATTAGCATTTTAGCTTATTGGTCTTTTTTTTAACCCTAAAAACATTAATAATGACAATGTTTGTTTACGCCCTAAAAAACAAAATTAATAATGAAATTTATGTAGGTATTTCGAATGATCCTGAACGTAGATTAATTGAACACAATGTTGGAAAAAATAGATACACTAAAGCATTTATGCCATAGACTATTTTTTTTTCTGAATCTTGTGAAGGTTATGATACAGCCAGGAAACGTGAAATTTATTTCAAATCTGCCGCAGGAAAAAGAAAACTTCGACTAATTTGATTTTCATTCCAAGTAAGGGGTTCCCTCCTCGTTACTTAACTGTCGCAAAGCAAGGCCAATTTATCTTGGGGTTAGACTACTCGCCGCTAACGCAAAAAAAACTCCTTTATTTTACCAGCACATACACATTATCTGTATTACCTCTTTTAAAACAATAATTTGAATCAAATGAAAAATCAAGTGGAGTCGTATTAAATGATTGCTCAAAAAACGTTTTTGCCATTTCTTGCACGTTATAAAAACAAAAGGGTGGTGAAATAAATTTTGTTTTAATGCGATACCTAAGCATTTCTGCATCAGGATCTGCACTCAAATGAAAATTTCCCATTTGAATTAAATAGGCAGATGCTGTGTCTTTTTTCATCAAGGTGGTCACTGTATTTTCAATAATATTTTCCCGCTGCGGTACATAATTATATAAAATATCCTCGGACGTTTTTCCATACCCGAATATATATCCGGTTATAATCCGCATCACGTATTCATAATCATTTCCGTAAAAGTTTTTCAGGGCTTCTTGCGCCTGAGCGCTTGTAGTAGAAAGTTTGAATAAAATATACAAATTATAATTTGTATATTCATCAGGTGCAATAAGAGACTGTATAACAGCACCCAAAAAAGGTGTAATTGTATCATTACATTGGGGTAAACTGTCTAAAAGTTTTATGCCTACATTAAGATCATTCCATGGCGGAAATAATTTTCCTGTTTGGTAAGGCGGTTCATAATATTTTTGAAAGTGTTCGTAAAAACTTAATGCATACAATGTCATCAACATTTGAGGAACATAAGAATTTAAAACCACGTCAATGCAATTTATTGTAATATCATTATGCTTCAAATAAATATTACGCAAAGATTTTAATTTACTCGACTCATAGTCTTGCTGATTAAAAATAGAAATCCAGGATGTATCACCGGTTACAATATATTTATTAAAAAAATATTCAAAGCTTACACTCGATTCAAGAAAAAAATGTTTAACATTGCAATTATTAACCAGATAATTTCTTAATTCGTCTTCAGCAGCCATTGTATTCAAAATGGTTTGTTCATCAGCATGGATGTACTTTTTAGCATCAAGATGAAAATCTCCGAGCATATATACCTGTCTATCTATTGGAATTTGTAATGCTTTGTTTAACTTACATTCGTTTTGTCCCAAGCAAAAAGTAAATTCCGATATAAAAAAATAAAGGATGAAGATTTTTTTCATGAATTAAAAGTAAGCATTTTGTTACACATGGGCGGCGTATCAAACTTTCATTATGAAAACAAAAAATCATAATTCTAAATAATGACTCCATGTTTTTTTACCACGGCTTCAAAATCAGCACAATTTAGGGAGGCGACATTTAGCAAACCCATTTATAGTAGATGCAATGTTATCAGCGGTTTTCATACCTATATAGTATACCGCAAGGTCTGTAAAATGTTCAGATAAATATATGAAAAATCACACAATTGGTAGATTTTTTAACACATTGCTGACAGTGGGTCAATTTCAATTTCTTATTGTTCTTATTAAAAGATGAGAATTCGAAATTGACTCGCTAATGAAGTGTCTGTTAGAAAGGGCCTTTTAGCGAGGTGGAACTTATGCTGGAACGAAACGAAAAGAATTAGAAATAAAACCTACCCAAAAAAAGATATTGAAATAAAAAAATAGTAAAAAGCCTCACTTTAATTCCAATAAATAATTTTTTAACCAATACTATACTAATAACCTACCTGCTCACCAAAACATATGAAATCCTTTATATTTATATCTATTTGCAATAGAATATCACTTGTACAATTTGGAAACTGTAGCAATAAATTAAATTTTTCCTATACAATATTTGGATCTCCTCATGAAATGAATAATCAGTATAATCACATTCCAAACATAAACGCCAACTCAATTCCTATTGAAGTATAACTTGTTTTTTGTTCTCCAGTATATCCTGTAAGTCTTTTTTCTGAAACAGTATAAAAATTATATACACTTAATCCATACATATAATATCCTGTCATACGCATGCGGTTACCTTCGTCTTTATTTAAATTAACATAAAATCCTGATTGCGCTTTCAATGCAACAGAATAACCTCTAAAAAAATGAAAATTTGTGGAGGGTAATAATTCCAGATAGCTGTCACCTAAGCCCGTATCTGAAACATCACATTTTGCATTTGCTGAATTAATAACAAAACTTCCTCCTATCAGGAAGAAATTTACCGGTAAATAATTTGCGCCGAAGTAAAAATTGATATCTGAATTAACGTAATAAAGCAAATTAGCGGTATCGGAACCAATCTCCTCTGCTGATCGGGTGTAACCTCCTCCTGCATCGAATTCCAGTTTGTTTCTTCCAAATAACACCCCAAAACCAATTCCCATTCCTTGATTAATGTTGAGTACAGAATTCAGGTTGATACTATCAGAAATATCTCCAAAATATGCCTCTAACACTGGCCTTTCAGCCTGCACATAATGAAGACCAATTTTAAAAGATGCATTTGATTGACAGAATGATTCACATATTATGGTAATATATACCATTAGAAGCAAATATTTTTTCATACATACGTTTTGCCTTTTTATTAACTTCGGGCTATTTTTAGTGTTTTAGCAATATTAGGCATTAATTCTGATAAAAAAAATAGACCGAAATTCATCAGAGCAAATTTGAACATTGCGAGTAATGTCATTAAAAACCACAACATAGGTCACCTAAATAAAATCCATTTAGGCCTAACTTTCCAATATAAAATATTACCAATCAACAACATTAAGTTA
>CAZXBG010000044.1:0-26145 GCA_964638865.1 uncultured Chitinophagales bacterium
CCATCATTAATTCCATCGCCATTCGGACTAAATGCATTGGGAATGGCAACATCATCGCATAAAGAAACCCGCAAAGTATCAGAAGGATCGCTGCACAATAAGGAAGATGTTACCCAATAAAGTCCGGCCTCAGAAACAGTTATAGAAGCAGTAGTTTCCCCATTGCTCCAAAGGTAGTTTGGCAGCACAACGTCAACACTAATCAGCACTTCATTAATTCCTGCAACGGGACATAATATCAGATCTTCACCAATATCTATATCCTGATTTAAATTCGGATCTATTGTTATTATCATTTCATCGGTAAATGTTTCACATTCACTTTCTACGGTTATTGAATAGGTTCCGGCTTCAGAAACGGTGATCGAATTAGTTGTTTCTCCGTTGCTCCATAAATAAGAATCAAATCCAACAGGCGTATTTAAAATTAATTCCCATTCGCCATCACAAATTAATGTGTCGTTTCCTAATTCCGGAAACAATCCGATTGGTTCAATGATCTGCACTTCTATGGAATCGATAAATGTAGCACAATCGGCAAAACCGGTCACATAATAGATTCCGCCTTCCTCAATAGAAATATTCGCAGTAGTTTCACCCGTATTCCATAAATAAAAATCGTAGGTTGGCGATGCTTCCAAAGTATAAGGCAATTCGTTAAAACACAATTCTATAAAATCATCGGAAGTATAAACCGAATCTTCCACAAATAATATTTCCGCAGTATCTGTAAACACTCCGCAAGTAGTATTTAGTTGCACCCAATAAGATCCGGTTTCAAAAACGGTAATAGTTTCGGTGGTTGCACCTGTGCTCCAGAGATAACTGTCGGCGCAGGACGGCGCTATTAATTCAAAAGGACTACACACAACAATATCGGGCATTGCATAAGCGAGCATGGAATCAACTGGTGTTACAATTACATCATCAATAAATAAATACACAACAGAACTTGCATCTACTGTTCCTCCGGTATACGCAACAACATCAATACCATCATAATTGTGATAATTACCAATACAAACCCATTGTTCGCCGCCTTCTGCTTCAAAATATCCGCAAATTTTCATCCATTCGCCAGGAGGATCAATATAATTACCGGTTCCATTATTATCGATCTGCGGAGTAACGTCTAAAAGATCATATGTAGCTCCATCACCAACCTTATCCTCAGAAAAATAAGCACCTAAAGCATCCGTAGTAGCATGCGTAATTCCAAAAAAATCGGATTGTGTTGCCGGAGCACTCCAAAATTCAACATAATAACATTCGCCTGCAACGAGAGGCTCGGTGAGTTGTGCTTGGGTATATTCATAATAGGATCCTCCGGTATTGACCCAGAATCCACCATATGCAACACCGGTATGCGCAGGTTGATCGAGGCTGAATAAATTATCGGGTACATTAACCCATGACCCCGCACCGGCGCAGGAATTGAAATAATCGGAGGTGCCACCGGTTCCTGAAAACCAATCAGCTACATATGCGTCATCATACCAGGTAAAACCAGATATGCCAATAGGGCAGGCATTTATATCTTCAAAACTATAATTTGGAACAAGATTGAATTGCCCTGATAAAATAATAGTAGAGGGAACTGAAAAAAGGAGGAGGAGTAATCTTTTCATTTTTTAAAATATTATTGATCAAATTTATTCATTACAATTTAAAGATAGTGGTTTTAACATAAATCATCAATACAAAAATTGGCATTTAACGGGTTGGGTTATTAAACCTGTATTTTTGAAAAAGAAAGTCTATTTTTATCAAAATTTATATTGGTTGAAAAGTGATCAATTTGTTTTCAGGTCATGGCATATTTATGTTATATTATTGCTGGGAACAATAGTTCGAGTAATATATGGTTTGTATGCAAAAAACTGGATGAATTCTCCTGATCAGTTAGCCTGGGAGCTTAGTTTAAATGAAGCTGTAAGTAGCGGAACAATTAGTTACAGATCGTTGATGCATTACCCACATGAAGGTGGCAGTTTTTTCATTTCACTTATAACAATATGTTTACGTCCTTTTGAAAATTTAATGCCACCGTTGACATTGGCTGCATTGCTGATTGAAACGGTGGGAAGATTTATTCAAATAAAATTCACGCAACGGTTGTTTGGTTCAAAAGTAGCTATTTGGTTTTCGGTCTGGACAATTTTATCTGTTCCATTATTGATCCCCTGGGCAACCGTAAATTTTGGATTACATGCGTTGTTTTCTTTTTTACCATTTATTTTTTTATATTATTTAACCGTAAACAATACTAAATATTCAAAACCCTTGTTATGTGGAATAATTACGGGATTATCTATTTCAATGTCTTACAATAGTATAATTTTTATTCCCGCATTTATTATTTACGTGTTCGTTACAAATTCAGACCCTAAAACTTCCTTTTTAAATATTGGTAAATATTTAGTTTTTTCGCTAATCACGTTCCTACCCCATATTACTGCAAGAACATTTCTTGACAGCGGATTTGAGCTTGAGGATAATTCTGTTTTTTCTATTCGGGGAGTTGCATCTGATGGGTTTTTATCCGTTGAACATTTCCGCAATTTTGTAATATCCTGGCACCGTGTTTTGCCTGCGTCTTTTCTTTTATCCTCATTAACATTTATTTCAGATTTTCTGCAACGCGACATTGTATTTGTTTTCATGGTATTAAGTATGGTTTTGATCGCAATAAAATATAGAAAAAACATCCGCGTTATATCTCCAGGGTTGCTACTCATAATTTTATATTTATTGTTTTATGCATTTAGTCCCTTTTATGTTGATGAAATTGATATTAAGAGTTTTGTTCATTATCGGCACCTTACCTATATAACACCATTAATTTTCGTGATAATGATTTATGCCTTTTTGCGATTCGAAAAAATGAGTGTGCCGTTCTTAATAGCTTGGCTTCTTTTATGTGGCACAGGCACCATTATGTTATATCAAACAACAGATACACCGGAACACAATTCATCGCGCGCTACGGGCTGCGTAATTGCCCAAAAATATGGTAATGATGTACAAAAATTAATGTCGATTTACAAAATTGTTTCACCGTATGAAAAAACGGAAATTATGATCGGGTACGGATGGGGATTAACCTCAGCGATATTAAGTGATAAAACGATAAAAGACAGCCTTTCCTTACAAAAATTGGAATTACTTTTAAATCAATTTCCCTCCGAACAAAAGGAATTGTTGCATACAGGAGTGCAATTTGCATTCAGTAAAAACATTACCCCTCAACTTGATCCGCAAATATTATTGATGTTGGAAAAAAAATGGGTCAATCTGTAAAAAAAATCATGAAATGAAACAAAAATGCATGGTATTCCTTCAAATTCAAGGGCCAGGTATTGAAAATCACCTTGCTCAATGACCGACCTACTGGTGAAAATAGATATTTAACCTATTTATATTTTTTCCTTTTTGATATTCTACTTCAGGAATAGAGCACAGTTCATTTCTCTGAATGTTTTACCAAACCACTGTAGCTTAATTTTATTTAATTTAGCATTCTAAATGAAACGTACAATTATTACAGGAACAGGTGCCTATATACCACCTGAAATAAAGACCAATCGCGACTTTGCCATAAATGATTTTTATGACGAGAATAATATAAAAATAAACACAACACCACAGGAAGTAGCCGATAAATTCAGACAAATAACGGGAATTGAAGAACGGCGATATGCTCCCGGAGATATTAATTCCGCTGAAATGGCAACAATTGCAGCTCAGATTGCGATAGCGGATAGTGGAGTTGATAAAGAAACATTGGATCAGATAATTGTTGCACACAATTTCGGCAACGTTATTAAACACACTATTCAAACAGATGTACTTCCTGCACTGGCTTCCCGAATCAAACACGATCTTGAGATTTACAATCCGGCATGTGTTGCTTATGATATATTATTTGGATGCCCCGGTTGGGTGCAAGGTGTTATTCAAGCCGACGCATTTTTTAAGGCTGGAATTGCAAAAAAATGTTTGGTGATTGGAACAGAAACATTAAGCAGAGTACTCGACATGTATGACCGCGACTCCATGATATTTTCAGATGGCGCGGGAGCGGCAATTGTTGAATATCAGGAAAGTGAAACTAATGATAGCGGAATTCTAAGTTATAGTGTTGCGTCACATACAATTGATGAGGCATATTATTTATACATGGGGAAATCCAATTTTCCACATTCAGATCCACGCATACGTTATATTAAAATGAAGGGAAGAAAGGTTTACGAATATGCAATGAAATATGTTCCGGAAGCTATGAAAGACTGCCTTGATAAAGCCGGTGTTGATATAAAGGATCTTAAAAAAGTTTTTATACACCAGGCAAATGAAAAAATGGATGAAGGCATTATAAAGGCAATGTACAAATTATATGGCATAAAAAATATCCCGGAAAATATTATGCCTATGAGTATTCATAAACTCGGTAACAGTTCGGTTGCAACCGTGCCTACACTATTTGATATGGTTCGGAAAAATAAATTCCCGGAACATCAGCTGGCAAAGGGAGATATAATTTTATTTGCATCTGTGGGTGCCGGAATGAATATTAATGCAATATGTTATAGGAATTGAGAATGGAGAATGGGCAAATTGACAATTTAGGTTTATTTTCATTGCCATTTAAATAACATGTATATTTAGCTATACTGAAACTACAAATAATACTATTTACGTTGTTTTTTGTTGTGCTATTTACATCTTCTAATGGGCAAACCCTAATTCCAAATCCTCATTTTGGCGAGGTGTTTTTAAACATTTTGCACAAATTATTTTCAAATAGACAAAAAAACAGGACACCTTCCAAAGGGGCTGTAAAGGTTAATTGTACTGTATTACTGCCTGAAAACTAAATAGATACAAGCCAAGCCTTCTGATTTCTATACGATAGAATTATAATTATTAACATCAGTTGGCATTTGATTTTTAATCCCATACAAAAAGAGCAGTATTTTAGCGCTTCCAAAAAACAACACTGCATGGTAAAACCTGATCTTAACAAAAAACTGATTTCCTATTCACTTTTTGCCAATGCCACTTTAATTGCTGGCACTGTAGCAAATGGCCAGGTTGTTTATGTTGATATAAATCCCGATATGGTATTAGATGTAGCGGGCGAAGAATATTTTCTTGACATAGATGCTGACGGAGAACATGATTTTCGTTTTGTTAATACCTCCTTTTTAATCCCTTCGGCACCAACCTTTACCTATTCTTCCAATATGAGTTTTTTGCGTCAGGATCTCGCAGCCGGCCCTGCGATATATCAAAATGCAATTGCAGGACTTTCTGATTATATAGATGCAGCTTCAGGTGGATTTACGCGATATTATCCTTATCGCATGAATAAAAATAATATCATAGACTCTAGCCTAAGTTGGCAAAATCCGGAATCTCAGGTTTTGGTTGTAAAGGAAATTGTAAATTCTAATAGTGATCCCGTTAATTACGGTGGTTATTGGATTGGTGATGCTGTTGATAAGTACCTGGGTATTCGATTTAAAGATGAGGACAATGAAAAACATTACGGATGGGTTCGCTGCGATGTTTTAAATGATGGTCGTACACTCGTAATAAAAGACTACGCAATTGAACTGGAGGCAAATCAAGCTATTCGAGCAGGATCGCAGGTTGCCATTAACGATAATGTAATGCAAGCGAACGTGTTTTTTGATCAGAATATGATCCATATAATTTTCACTGCGCGTCCCGAAGAATATATTCAATTTAGATTATTTGACCTTTCGGGGAAACAAATTTATCAAACAAGTATTATCGATCAGGATATTAAGATCAATGCTGAATTAATGCCCGGAATTTATGTTGTAAAAATGACTTCCTCCATTATGGACCACGGTTCTACATTTTTTGTAAAATAGCTATCTCCTTATCGCCTGCCAATTGATAATCGCATCCCCAAAATTCTAATTTCAAAAAAGTGTGAGTTATGTCCATTTAGTTATATCCTGATTGATATAAGGCAAACATAAAAAATATGACAACTCAACAAATTGCCGATTGCCTTGTAGAGCTTTGCCGCAAGGGACAAATTTTAGAAGCAGAATTGGAATTATACGCTGACAATATTAGCAGCGTAGAACTCGCTCACTCTCCTTCGAAATCTGCAACTGGTAAGGATGCAGTAATTGAAAAAGGAAAAGTGTTTGCTGCCATGATTGAAGAACGCCATGGCGGCTCGTTTTCTGATGCCACTGTTGCCGGTAGATATTTTACTGTTGCAATGGTTTTGGATGCCACTTTTAAAGGTCAGGATCGTATGACCCTAGAAGAAATTTGCCTTTATGAAGTTGCTGACGGAAAAATTATTTCTGAACAATTCTTTTTTTAAATCTCGTTAAGAAAATTCACATTGTCATATCGCGATACATTTTGTAGGTGATATGACAATGATTTTATTTTTTTTGCTTATTTATCCTCAGTGGAAGAATTGGTGTCTTCTTTTTTTCCGCGTTTATAAATTATGAGTCCATTTAGAAAATTTCGAAGTATCTGATCTCCTGCAACTACATAATTCGGATGGTCTTCATTCCTAAACATATCCCCGAGCGCACCTTTAGATATTTCAAAATCTACCAAAGAAAGTATTTCTATAATATCTTCATTGCGAAGCGATAATGCCACCCGTAGTTTTTTCAAAATATCGTTATTACTTAACATCGCAGCAAAATTAATTATTGTAATACAAATTTACTCAAAACTTTCGTTTTTTTGATTTGAACTTAGGAGATATTATGAAATCAATTCCTATTTACATCTCTATTATATAATCCAAACAAAAATTTCATCATTATCGCCTGTTTAATGAAAAACACCAAACTTTAAATTACGTTCGGTTTTTCGGTAATACTTAGTAGCAATAATTTTGGGCAATCGAGTTGCGATATTATTACTTCCAAAAAAGGCTATAATTATGGAGCATTAGCTACCGACTCCACCAGAATGATATTTGGATTTCAAAGCTTATCTTCCGCGTTTATGGACCAGGAAAATGCACAAACAATGGCAAAATTCCATAATCAGCACCGAGAATATCTTTCTTTCTGCTGCAAAGGTTGAAGCAGCAACTTAATAAATGAGTATTGAACTGTTTCATTTTTAATGTTTTACGAGGTAACAGCTCCACAATCATTAAAAATAAGCTGTTTATCACCACAATCTTAATTCTGCAAACATGTTTATTGCAGTAAGGAGTAAGAGTTGGAATGTTTATTTGAATCAAAGATATGCCATTTGGGGCGCATCCGGGTATATAAACTACCTAATGGCATGATAACTGTTGTTAACATATTGATAAGGGTAGAATTTATGATGACAAATGGAAAAAACAATGATGGTTATTAAAAATAAAAATATAATACTTTATTCATCATTCGTACTCTTTTTACAATTCGGATGTAATAAAAATGCAGAAATTGATGACTTCGTGCCTCCGATTTCTGGCCAAAACAATGTACATAATATTCCTATCAACGATCCTGATCAATTTATTTTCGAAGGTCTATATTCTGGTTTATATCCTTGGGGAAATAGTATGATCAATAATAAATATAAAACAGATTATGTCAACATTTGTAAAAATATTGGAAACATAAATACAATTGGAAAAAATGAAGCTGATGAAAACATTGTTATCTTAAGTTTGGGACCCAGCAATCCGCAAAAAATATTTGATGGAATAAAAACAGCAGAATATAATGATGCAAACTTCGGTGAAAATATTCGTTTTGTAAATGGTGCGATTGGTGGTATTGATTTTAATGATATTTTAAACCCTTCCGGGCCCTATTGGATGCAGGTAGACAGCATATTACAATCTCAAAACATTAGTGATTCACAAGTACAGGTCATTTTCTGTATTGAAGATGATCTATTAAATCACGATACAACAATTACGAGGGCTTTTGAACTAAAAGAAAATTATATTCAATTATTGGAAGATATTCGTTTAAAATATCCAAATTGTGTTTTATTTCTCGCCGGAGACAAAGGATATAACAATTATAGTACTGAAGAAAGGTTTTCAGAACCTAAAGGATATTTGAACGGATGGGCTATAAAATTATTGGTGGAAGATTATATAAACGGAAATTTACCGGAATATCCTTTTATCAATTGGCTGGATTATTATTGGGCTGATGGAGATACACCGCGTTGGGATGGTCTCACATACAATTTATATGATTTTATAGCTCCGGATTATATTCATCTTACATACGAAAAAGCAAAAGAACTGGGCCTTGCAACACATGAAAAATTAAAATCAGATCAAGGTGCCATGTATTGGTATAAATAAAACGCGAGTCGCTTTATTTACTTCTGCTTTACAGCTTGTAGAATTAACACATTTTAATAGAAATTAACTCCCTTTTTTAAACAGTTACCTATACTTTTGAATTGTAAAACAAGAGTATGCTCGACAGGAAACTATTTATTTTTACAGCAATAACAGGAACTGCAGCAATATTAGTGAACCCACTAGAATTAAAAGCAAATCCTAATGCAGAGGAAAAACCACAATTTGATCCGGCTTTGGTGAAGGAATTTGTTGGCACTTTGCATGCGACATGGCAAAAATGGTTGAATTACATAAAACCTACCCGGCACTTTTAAATGTGGCTTGGGACTGGGTGGTGGAGATTTTGAAACAGCCTTAGGTGGTGCCAGTCATGTAGGATATATTGAATTAGTAAATTATTTAGTGGAAAACGGGACACAGATGAATTTATTAACATTTTGTTTACTTGGCAAAACAGATATGGTAAAAAGCATGTTAGCCTCCTATCCTGCCTTATTAATTATGAAAGGGCCTCGTGGATTTTCACCGTTAGATTACCCAATACAGGGAGAGGCAAATGCTTTGGAGATAAAAAAATATCTGGAATCGTTGGGTGCTGTTGAAACAAAATTTAAGATGCCTTTTCACGATTAAAATATACAATCCCTAAAACTGATTTATTATAGAGTCAAAGATGCTTAATTGAATTTACTTTGAAGAATCTTTTACTCTTATAAGAAATGTAAATTTATCCGAATAATATTGACGGTATAATTCGGCGGTTATTTGCAAATTCCAATACACCTGATCAAATCCTTCATTTACTTTAGTAACTGTCCACGAAGTTGTGTAACTCTCATTGTTTGCATCAACAGTTTGTGTATATTTTTTTATAAGCGAACAACAGTCCATTTGAAGGTTATCAATTTCATTGATATAATTATCATATTGCTGTTTTGCATCTGCGTAAACTTCATCTTCAACAATCACGTTATACCATTGCCATTTGTTCAACAAAGGAAGCAAATTTATAACAGCCGGTTTGGCAAATAGGAAAGAAACAAGTGAAAAATATTGTTCAGAAAACATGTTTGAGGTATCCACTCCTAACTGTAAATATTCAAAGGAATTTTCAAACCCTTCAATTACAAAATCAAACACGCCCTGAGTTTCCAGAAAAATAGTTTTATCAGCCGTCATTTCATCGAGAAAATTTTCATAATCCTCATAACCATCTGAGAAGTCTTCATCGTAATATTCTTCCAGCTCATTAAATTCATCAATTGTGTCAGCAACATATTCATTGTCGAAATATTCGGAAAGATTGTCATAATCACCAGGATCCTCGGTTCCAATGTATTGTCCATCCAAAAAATATCCATCCATGATATTGCCATTGGCTCCAACGAACAAACCTTTTCCTTCACATACATTGCCTACAAAGTTTCCGCGATAGTTAGATCCATCACTCCAGGTATAATACCCTTCGCCATTACGCAATCCTTCCAACCAATAACCTTCATAGGTATCCCCTTCCTCCCCTGCGTATTCTCCGTATCCATTAATACAATTTCCGGAAAGACAACCGGTTTGTGCTAACGAAATAAAAGGCAACAAAATAATCAACAAGGATAAAAGGTTAGCGTTTTTCAAATTTTTCATATTAAGTTAAATCAATAAAGTTTAAAGATAGTGTTTAAAGACACAATGCATAATTTTAAAAGAAAAAATACAATTTTAGTCCGAGAAACTGATTCGACAGATTTTTTTTATGTATGGTATACCACAAAAAAGAGAGCTGATATTCAGCTCTCTTGGTCTATATCAAATTTAACCTTACCTAATCGGTATGGTTTTTATCTGAATTAAATAGATCGGAATTCCGGCCAATTTTTTGGTATCGGAAACTTCTTTAGTTGTTCCGGAAAATTTTACATACATACCCGGAATCATAAATTCTTTTGCCAGATTCATTGGAACGTAATCTACAATTCCATCCTGATCATAAGCTCTGATGCACCAGATATCTCCTTTTAAGAGTATAGTACCTGTGGCAGCCACTCTGTCGCCCTGCATTGTGAAGTTAGAATTGATATTGGTTAAAGGCTCATCAGAAACAGGAATCACACTGGCCATCATTAAACTGCTGATGAAACATATTGCGATGGTGAATATTAGCTTTTTCATATCGTTGAATTTAATTGTTCTTAATTATTTACTGATACAAAGTTTGCTCATATTCGTTTAATCGAATATGACATTTATCATAAGTTATACTGATTAATGCCACTATACCGATGTACCCAAGAAATAGGCTAATTTGAAGAAAGGGATGAAACTAAGGATAAAGGTAATTTTAGTGAATGAACGTTCATTCATTCAAATTACCTTTTAATACAATAACAAGAATACTGGCGGAAAAGCCTTGTGCTACGGTATTTAATTTTAGGTGTTTACAATGGGTGTTCCTCTACTTTAAGAATTGTTATCCAATAATTTTTCGGCGGTTATTAATAATACCATATTCAAACTATCAAAATATGTATGGCATCGTATTGATAAAGACATAAAATCAAAATCATTTATCTGTATCAACAATTTATTTAAAGTAACGCATTTAAGAATACGCAGATTTTTGCCGAAGAGAAATTTGTAATATGGTAAATTTATTCAGCAAAATTTGATGATTTGAGCAAAAAAATCCCCATTTTCTACAAACATACCAATTTAAAATTCATCCATAGCTCTAATCTTATCATGGCATGATTATATCCGCACTTTAAGCAAAAGACAATTTTATGAGAAAAATTTTAATTAATCTATTAATTATCGGTCCTATACTGTTCTGTGGGACTAAAATATCAGCCCAAAGTTATTTGGGAATAGTAAATAGCAACTATGCCGGTGTAACAGGAATGGAATTACAACCTGCTTCCATTGTTGATAGCAGGTATCGTTTTGATATTTCACTATTTGGACTGAGTTCAACTATTGCTAATAACTATGTTGGGTTAGACCCTCAGGGTTTATTCAACCCAAATCCTGATTTGAATTTTGAGAAAAATTATTTAAGTGTAAAAGATCTCCAAAATGATGAAAATGCCAAAGCAAGTATTAATACAAAAATTCAGTTGCTTACATTTATGGCAACAATTTCAGAAAAATCAGCAATAGGAGTTTCCGTTGGTTTTAGAAATTTTATCACTATAGATAATGTATCTGAAGAACTAGCGAGAGTTGCTTTTACCGGTCTTGTTGATGATACATTTATTCCAAATGTTCAAATTGATGATGATGGATTAAGTGTGGATAATATGACCTGGATGGAATACGGTCTTACTTATGCGAATACGCTTTATAATGAAGATAATCATTTTATTAAAGGCGGACTAACTTTAAAATTAGTGCATGCGGTGAGTTCGGGTTATTTGTATGCAAATAATTTAGATTATTCTTTTGTAAACGATTCCATTTTAAATATTGCTGCATCTGAATTTAATTATGGCCACTCCGATAATTTGAATAATATAGAATTCGATTCCATTGGTTCACTTACAAAATTAAGTTTCGCCGGTGTTGGACCTTCATTTGATTTGGGTTTGGTTTATGAATACCGACCTGATATTGATGAATACAGACGTAAAAAACCGGATGGCACCTATGAGTATGACAACACTGCAAACAAATATAAATTTCGTTTCGGATTAAGTTTATTGGATATTGGAAGAGTGAAATTTACGAAAGGAAATAATTCAGGCGACTTTGGAGGAAGTAATGCTTCCTTTAATGTAAATCAGTTTAGTTTAAATTCTATACCTTCTTTTGATGATACCATTCAAGCGAATTTTACCGCTTCAGCAGGTAATGAAGATACCTATACAGTTTCTCTGCCTTCCGTTTTAAGTATGCAATTTGATTATAATATCAAGGGTGGATTTTATGTAAATGTTACCCCATATATTGCCTTAAACAGAAACCGTGATCCGAATCAAAGTCGTGTTTCTGAAATTACAACAATTAGCCTTACACCAAGATTTGAAAGCAGATGGTTTGATGTTGGTGTACCAGTATCTTATAATGAATACAACAATACCAATGTTGGTTTATCGCTGCGTGCAGGACCAATCATTGTTGGAACGAATGATATATTGCCTTTACTCGGAAAAAATACCGTGTATGGATCAGATTTTCATATTGCAGTAAAAATTCCTATCGCATACGGACAGAAAAAAGATACAGATGAAGATGGAGTTCCGGATGTAGCGGATGTATGTCCCGATCAACCCGGTCTTCCTGAATTGGATGGTTGCCCTGACCGCGATGGCGATGGTATTGCTGATGCAGCAGATGCATGTCCGTTGGAAGCTGGTTTAGCAAAATTCAATGGCTGTCCTGATACTGATGGCGATGAAGTAAAAGACAGTGATGATGCATGTCCTGAAATAGCCGGATCTATTCAACATAAAGGTTGTCCCGATTCAGATAAAGATGGTTTATACGACAACGAAGATGCTTGTCCGAAAGAAGCAGGTCCTCTTGACAATAAAGGTTGTCCTTATCCCGACACAGATAAAGATGGTGTAAAAGATGCTGATGATAAATGTCCGAATATTTTTGGTCCTGCATCAAATGATGGTTGCCCGATAACTGATATTGATAAAGATGGTATTCCTGATAAGGATGATAAATGTCCTACAGTTGCAGGTCCGGTTGAAAATAGCGGATGTCCTTTAAATGATAGAGATGGTGATAGTATACCTGATAAAGATGATAAATGTCCTTCAACTCCTGGTTTACCTGAATTAAATGGTTGTCCTAAATTAGAGGAAAAAGAGGAAGCAATATTAAAGGTTGCATTTGACAATCTTGAATTTGAAACAGGAAAAGCTATCATAAGAGCATCATCGTATGCATCATTAAATGAACTTGCAAATTTATTGATCAATAAACCTTCTTATGGTTTGCGAATTGCAGGTCATACTGATTATGTTGGGACTGATAAGAGTAATATGACCTTGTCGAGTAACAGAGCAACGTCAGTTAAAAATTATTTGATCAGCAAAGGTGTTAAAGCTGAGAAATTAGTTACCGAATATTATGGTGAATCAAAACCAATAGGCGATAATGCAACAGAGGAAGGCAGACAATTAAACAGAAGGGTTGAAATGAATGTTATTTTTGAATAATCATTAAAATAATCCAAATAAGAACGGTTCTTCTCTTTTTTTGGGAGGACCGTTCTTCTAATAAAATCAAGGTGTGAATCAACTTTTTTACAAACCATTGAAATAAAAAATTCCGAAATTGAACCATTTTCAATCAAACTAAATAAAATAAATTTTATGTATAACGGATGGATTATTCTTGCAATTGGCGTAATTTTAGTAGGACTTTACATGTTTATACGTAAAAAAGTAAGGTAAAATTCTATATTGGCGTAAATTAAATAAAGATGCGCTTAAAAATAAAATAAACAAACCCTTTGAAATTAAAACAAATACATATTTCTAAACCCAATAAAAAAAGGGGCTTAAAAGTAGCTTTCATTATTTTTTCAAGCGCCTTGGTTCTATTGGTTGCAGGCTATTTTATTCTCAAGGCTAATATGGGGAAAATAGAAACACTTATCACAGAATCGCTTAATGAGCAAGTGAATGGCGAGGTAACAATTGGCGATATTGATATCACCATTTTTAACCATTTTCCACATTTTTCCTTATCTGTAAAGGATGTTGTTGTAAAGGACAATAGATTTAATGAACATCATCTACAAATTTTCAGTGCCGACAGGATCTATCTGCAAATCAGGGTTTTTGCTTTACTTAGGAAAAACATTGAATTACGGGCCATTACAGTAAAAGATGGCGAAATTAATCTGATGCGAATGCAGGATGGGCTTTTAAATACAAAAAATTTAGTAAAACCAAAACTTAAACCTGAAATTCCTGAAGAAAAAGATCTTGACGCGATCCTCATTAGCAGACTTTACCTTGAGAATGTACATATAAGTTTCAGAGATACGGTGCGCGGGAAAGATTTTGATCTTACCATAAAAGATAGTTTTGGCAAACTCACACATAACAGTACAATTACTGAAATAACAACAAAAGATAAACTTTTTGTAAAAGGATTAACCTTTAAGCCTGAACGGGGTAGTTGTTTAACGAATAAATCCATTAATTCAAGATTAAGACTAGAATGGAACAGAGAAAAAAGAATTGTGGAATTCAGGCCATCTTCCTTAGAAATGGATAAAAATAAATTTAGTGCAACAGGTTCTATCAGCCCGGGAATTACGCCTTATCTAGATTTAGAGGTTAAAACTGAAAAAATAAAACTGGATTATGCCACAACACTGGTAAGTAAATATACAAGCGATAAATTAAAGGGTTTTAATTTTGAAAAACCAATTCCGGCTGTTTTGCATATTGAAGGTGCAATTAACCCCGCCTTACCCTTGGATATTGATATATTTTTTAATGTAAAAGATAATGCATTTATCACACCATCTAAAAGTTTTGAAGTGGATTCCCTTACAGGGCATTATTTCAACCATTTGAACGATACCCTCATTAATAATGAAATAAACAGCGGAATAACTTTTACCGATTTTAAAGGCAAATATGAAGGCATACCTTTTTTAATGGATATGCGCGTAACTGATTTAACAAATCCCTACATGGCAGTGCATGTCAGCAGCAATTTTTCTTTAAAAGAAGCAAATGATGCCATTGATACTTCAGTAGTATTAATGACCGGTGGCAAATTAAATTTTGACGTCAATTTCAAAGGAAAGGCTTACGGTTATCTCGAAAAGGAAAAGGATTCTATGGATGCAGCAATAACAGGAAGTGCACAAATAAGCAATGCTTCCTGCCGATTTCCAAATAAACAATTTGACCTGAACAGTATTAATGGCAATATTTCTTTTAATGAAAAAACAATGTTTGTAACAGCACTTTCTATGAACATCAACAGTAATTTGGTAAATGTTACAGGCACCATTTCTGATTTTATTTATTTATTCTTTTTCCCGGATGCAAAATTACAGGCAGATGCAGTTGTACAAACAGATAATTTCAATCTCGACAACTTTAAAAAACCCGGAATAGCCAAACAGAAACAAAATATTCCACAAAAAAGAATTTCAAAAACAGTAAACTCACTACTTGAAAATTTGAAAGGGAATATAACCTTAAATGCAAACAAGGTCACCTACCACAAACTCAAAGCACAACAGGTAAGCGGTAAAATAATTCTGGGAAATACTTATATCAGTTGTGAAGAGCTCGCCGCAACTATTGCAGGTGGTAGTTTTAAAATAAACGGCAATTTGAGTGGTTTAGGAACTCTCCAACCCACAGTAAAACTAAAAACAAATGTAAGAGGTGCTAATATTAGTGACTTCTTTTACCAATTGGAAAATTTTAATCAGAAGGCAATTACATCTACCCATTTAAAAGGATCGTTGGATGCTGAAATAACATTTAATGCAAACCTGAACAAAGATCTTAAACCGGTTCCATCATCCATGTCGGGCCAATACGACATGACCATAAAGGGAGGTGAATTAGTTAATATGGCTGCTTTAAACCAAATTTCAAAAAATGTATTTAAGAAAAAAGATTTTTCTGATATTCAGTTTGCCGAATTAAACGTTTCGGCGAGCCAGGATGGTTTAGATTTTCAAATCTCCGAAATGCAGGTGAAGAGCAATGTTATGACACTTTATGTGAATGGTTTATATAGTTTTGGTGAAAACACCGAATTATTTATTAAGGTGCCAATCAAAAGTTTGAATGCAAAGGAATCGGATCTTATAACCGATTTTAAAAATGAGGATGCAAAAGTTGGAATAAGTGTTAATCTAAAAGCAACAAAAGTAAATGGAGAATTAAAGGTAGCACCGGTATTATTTCGGAAAAAGGATAAATAACATTTAACAAGTAAACATAAATTTTAAAGTAATTGATTTTTTGAGTTTGAGATAATAGTTAGCAAATTATTCCTAGCTTCAAACAATAGGTAACCAACCTGATCTGGAATGCTTCACGTTGACCCATTTAATCGCAAGTGTGCAATTTTTTCCCCAATTTCAGAGCCTAATCGTTGATAGTATTCCCCGTGATCGAATTATATCAATATTATCAATATCATAAATATATCATTCAATGTCACCGCAAACAGGCATTTAATACCATACTGTAAGACATTCTTGAAACAATAAAGGGGAGATAACAATAGGTAAAAACAAACTGTTTTTAATTTGGACTAAGATTTGGCTTCCTTAGTACTAGAAGAAGAGTTGAACGAAACTCAACTATCTTACTTTTAAAGTATTAATTAATTAAACTAAACTAAAAAAAATGAAAAAGTTAATTCCAGTAGCATTCTTTGCCCTTTTAGCCTTAAATACTAATGCTATTAAAGCGGCTAATTCAACATCACCGATTGTGGTTCCGGCAACTGAACTACCTGCTGAAAAAAGTGCTAATGCAACTGCAAGCACAAAGCTGAACAAAGAAAATGACAGCAGTGAAAAAAAGCTCAGCACTTCCGATACAAGTTCAAAAATGAATGATACAAGCAAAATGACTTCAATAGATAATGCCGGTATTTACATTTCAAGTGGTGCAGCACTTATTATCATTGTAATTTTACTGATCATCTTACTTTAATATTTAACTGTAAATATATTAACTGATTTGTCGGTTTATGTCCTTTAGAAATAAATACCCAGAAATATTGATTCAGAAATTTTATAAGATCCGGTGTGTATGAAAACAAACCGCAAAGTTTATGTTATCTCTAAAAATCTTGATCCTTTTTTTCTGGGTATTTATTCTGCTTATCAATTTGTAGGAAGATATTTCAGAGAAGCATTTAAACCTCCATTTGAATTTACTGAATTAAAAAAGCAGTGTTACGCTATAGGCGTTAAATCGTTACCCCTAATTACATTAACCGGTTTTGTTACCGGAGTGGTTTTTACGAAACAATCAAGGCCTTCACTGCAAGATCTCGGTGCTGTTTCCTGGTTGCCATCACTCATTGCCATAGCCCTGGTTCGTGCTTTAGCCCCTTTAATAACCTCTTTAATATCCGCAGGAAAAATAGGCTCCAATATAGGCGCACAACTAGGTTCTATGCGGGTTACAGAACAAATTGACGCGATTGATGTATCTGGTGTGAATGCATTTAAATACCTTGTAGTAACCAGAGTTACCGCAACAACCTTAATGATTCCCATATTAATGATGTATTTTGCATTTGTTGGTTTGATAGGCTCCTTTCTGAATGTTAGCATGGGAGAAAACACCAGTTTTATTTCTTATTTTCAGGAAGCACTTTCACCGATTTCCTTCTTAGATGTACTCACCGGATTATTTAAATCGATAATGTATGGATTAACCATCGGATTAGTTGGTAGTTATAAAGGATATAATGCTACCAGAGGAACGGAAGGTGTGGGAAAAGCAGCGAATATGGCCGTAGTGGTTTCTATGTTCCTGATCTTTGTGGAGGAAATAATTATTGTTCAATTAAGCGGATGGATACGACTTGCCCAATAAAATGACATCTCAATACAATCATATCATAACTGATGAAAAGGTAATCACTATTAATGATTTGCATAAATCGTTTGGTGAGCTTACGGTTTTGAATGGTGTTAAACTTGATATTTACAAGGGTGAAAATGTGGCTGTACTTGGCAGATCAGGTTCGGGAAAATCGGTATTGATAAAAATAATTGCAGGATTATTAAAACCGGATTCAGGGACGGTATCGGTATTAGGGCAAGAAGTGGATAAAATCACCGAAAAAGAATTGAGAACACTGCGTTTAAAAATAGGTTTTTCTTTTCAAAACAGTGCATTATACGACAGCATGACCGTAAGAGAAAATATTGCCTTCCCCTTGAGAGGCAATACTGAGAAATTAACTCAAAAGGAAATTAATATTAAGGTAGAAGAGGTATTGGATGCTGTAGGATTAATTCAGACAATTAATCAAATGCCTTCCGAACTTTCGGGTGGACAAAGAAAAAGAATAGGTATAGCAAGAACCTTAATTTTAAAACCTGAGCTTATGTTATATGATGAACCCACATCGGGTCTTGATCCTATAACTTGTATAGAAATAAACAATCTGATCAAGGAAGTACAGGAAAGATATAATACCAGCGCAATAATTATAACGCATGATCTCACTTGTGCCAAAACTACCGCAAACAGAGTTGCCTTGTTAATTGAAGGTAATTTTCTCACACAGGGAACGTTTGAGGAAGTTTTTGATACAGAGGATGAGACAGTAAAAATATTTTTTGATTACAATTTTATTACATAATTATGGAACAGGAAAATAAACATGCGATCAAACTGGGACTATTTATATTTCTCGGTTTGACATTTTTTATTGTAGGAGTACTAGCTATTGGAAATATCAATAAAACATTTACCAAAACTGCAACCGTTACAACGGTGTTTACAGAAGTTAACGGACTGCAACCGGGTGATAATATTTGGTTTTCAGGTGTGAAGGTAGGAACCGTAAAAGAAATGCGTTTTTTACCAAATGCCGGTGTGGAAGTTACTATGAAGATCGAATCTAAATCTAAGGAATTTATTCCTAAAGATTCAAAGGCAAAAATAAGTTCTGATGGATTAATTGGAAATAAAATCATTGTTATATATGGAGGAAATCCAACTTCAGGACATATTGTAGACGGGAGCAAATTTTCTATTGAAGAAACAACCAGTACAGAGGACATGATGAATATGTTGCAGGAAAATAATAAGAATGTTCTTGCAATAACAAATGATTTTAAGGTGATAAGCAAAAGAATTGCAGATGGCGAAGGCACGTTAGGAAAATTCATGACGGATGATGCCATTTATGAGAACCTGAATTTGACAATAAATACTTTAAAAACTGCCTCCCAAAACACTGTTCAACTCACCGATGCAATAAATGATTTTACAACAAAACTCAATGCAGAGGGAGGACTTGCGAATGATCTGGCAACAGATACAACAGTATTCAACAGCATACAATCAACCGTTGCACAACTAAATGTTATTGCGGGAACTGCCCAGCAAGTTGCCAATAATTTACAAACAACAACTTCAGAACTTAATACGAATAAAAATTCCCCTGCCGGAGTTTTACTACATGATGAGGAAGCTGCTGCCGGTTTAAAGGCGAGTATTATTGCACTGGAAAGCAGTACCAAAAAACTGAATGAAAGTATGGATGCTTTGCAACATAATTTCTTGTTGAGAGGATTTTTTAAAAAGAAGGATAAGGAAGAGGACAATTAATTAAATAGTATCGCCTTGAGTTTAAAGAAGCGTGTGCTCCATCTGCCTAATTTTGGGCTGGAACAAGCTTTTTTTGAATAAATTTATTGCTCAAATTGAATAATAGCCTATATTTGAAGCAAAAATATGAGAAGGTCCTTAATATTCTGCACAATTTTAATCAGTTTAAGTTTCGTTGCTTCCACCCAGAGTTTCGGAGTTTGTGCCGGCTTATCTAAAACACAAATTCGAAGCCAATTTCTTACTGACCCATCAGGAACCGTAGGTTTAAACGTCGGATTTATAAATTTTATTCCTATCTCCGATATTTTTATATATCAGGATTTTACAATCAATACCTTAGGAATGACGGCTACTTTATATGAATTTGACGAAGATTACTTTGGAAATCCTCTTGTTATAACCCATCCGGATGAAAAATTGGGTTGGTTTTCTGCTCAGTATTCCATAGGTCCAACTTTTGCTTATGAAGATGGTCAATTTTATGGTGGGGGCGGTTTATCCGGATGTATGATTGTTCCCAGTGGTGGAGCTTTTGATTACGGCACAACGTCTAGCTATTATTTTGTTACTTCGGAGCCTTATGCTTATAGTGTCGTTAATCTTTCTACAAATATGTTTGGATTTTTCGGAGGAGCTTATATTGTTGGAGGTGGTGGAACTGAGACCTTAAAATTACATCTAAAATATAATTTAATGTTTACAAACCTTGCTAAAACAGAATATAATTCAGGAGAGAATAAACTGTATTCTGATGTGCTGACAATATCGTTGGCATACCTTTTTATGTGATATTCATCTTACACACAAATTTTAATTTAAAATAAAACACATGAAAAAAAATCAATTAACAATTAGAACAATTTTAATGTTCGTTTTTTTTACTACGTTAATTTCTTCGTGCAAAGATGAAAAAGCCAAAACAGCCGGCGATGTAGAGCCCCCAATATTAACAGTATTTAAACCGGATGCTTCCGATATATTTGCAGCCGGCGATACCATTTATTTATCGGCACATGTTGAAGATATTTCACAAATGCAGGACTTTACTGTGACGCTCATCTATTCTGATACCCTCCTATTATGGCCTGAGGTTCCCGGCATATTAGGCAATCTAACCGAATACGATCTTAATGATTGGTCGATCAATACGCTCGGAGTTAATGAAAGCGCTATAATACGTTTTGAGGCTAGCGATAAACATGACAACATTACAATAGTTGATATTCCTGTGCAATTAGAAATATAATATTTATATTACATAATTAAATTCCAATGCAACTATCTGAAACGGTAGTTGCATTTTTTTTTTAAAACCATTTTAAAATGAGTCTGATACCGGTGACCTTGCTCACTATTTTATATGATTATAACCATTTAACTTTCTTTACAATAAATGCTTGTTAACTTTGAAGTAAATTATTATTTTGACTCCATCTAAAATTACCTTTAAGGGATTATCTGATTCGGAAGTGCTTGACTTAAGAGCAAAATACGGGCGTAATTCTTTTACAGGTAAAAAAGAAAGTGGTGTAATTACCGCATTGATAAGTCTGGTAAAAGAACCGATGTTTATTTTACTGATGGCAACCTCTGTTATTTATTTTATAAGTGGTGAAACAGAGAATGGATTTTTTATGGTATTTGCTATAATATTGGTAGGTGCCATTTCATTTTATCAGGATGCCAGAAGCAGAAATGCAATTGCACAATTAAAAAACCTCACACAGCCCAAAGCGAAGGTGATTAGAAATAACATTGTTGCTGAAATTAAAAGTGAGGAAATAGTTCTTGGTGATCATATAATGGTGGAGGAAGGAACCCTGGTGCCTGCTGACGCAACAATTATTCAAAGCAACGATTTTTTTGTAAATGAATCTATACTTACCGGTGAATCATTTAGCGTAGGTAAAAACGAAACAGAAAACAACAATCAGATATTTCAGGGAACCAATATAAGTGGTGGACTTGCTATTTGCATTGTAACTGCGATAGGAAATAATACTGCACTGGGAAAGATTGGTAAAAGTTTGGAATCGATAAAAGAAGAAAAAACGCCACTTCAAATTCAGATAAGTGATTTTGTAAAAAAAATGGCAATTGCCGGAATTATAATTTTCTGTATTGTGTTGGCTATTAATTATTGGGATTCGAAAAATATATCAGACAGTTTATTAAAATCGCTGACACTGGCAATGAGTATTTTACCTGAGGAGATACCGGTTGCCTTTACCACCTTTATGGCATTGGGCGCCTGGAGGCTAATGAAAATGGGCATTATAGTAAAACAAACTAAAACGGTGGAAACGCTGGGCAGTGCAACAGTAATTTGCACAGATAAAACAGGTACACTTACGGAAAATAAAATGACGCTCGCTAAAATATATTCCTTCACAACAGGAAATATTATTGCCCCTGCGGAAATTAAGGATATAGCGGAAAAAGAATTAATCAGATATGCTATGTTCGCAAGTGAGCCCATTCCATTTGATCCTATGGAAGTTGCTTTGCACAATAATTATGGAATTTTATTTCCCGAAGATGAACGCAGATTATTTAGTATGGCACATGAATATCCATTAAGCGGAAAACCGCCAATGATGACGCATATTTTTGAATCTTCTTCAGGAGAAAGAATAATTGCTGCAAAAGGTGCCGCGGAGTCAATTCTTCAAAATTCAACACTTAACGAGGAAGAAAAAAGGAAAATCAACACTAACATTACAGAACTTTCCAAAGAGGGATATCGTGTGCTAGGTGTCGGGAAAGTAAATTCTTATGCAGGCGAATTTCCGAAAACACAACAGGAATTCAAATTGCAATTTTTAGGTCTTGTTGCATTTTATGACCCTCCAAAACACAATATAACAGCGGTATTAAAATCATTTTACGATGCCGGAATTGCGGTTAAGATACTCACGGGCGATAATGCACTTACCACTGCAACAATTGCAAAACAAGTAGAATTTCAAGGGTTGGAAAAAACATTGAGTGGAGAAGAACTTATGCATATGGATGAGGAAGAACTCAAGGAAAGAGTGCTTGATACAAATATTTTTACACGCATGTTCCCGGAAGCGAAATTAAGAATAATAAATGCGCTTAAATCAAAAGGCCAGATAGTTGCAATGACGGGCGATGGAGTGAACGACGGGCCTGCATTGAAAGCATCGCACATAGGCATTGCTATGGGCAAAAAAGGTTCAGAGATTGCTAAACAAGCATCAACTCTTGTTTTAGTAAACGATGACCTTGCAAGTATGGTAGATGCAATTGCCATGGGAAGAAAAATTTATAACAACCTTAAAAAGGCTATTCAATATATCATTTCCATTCATATCCCTATTATTTTAACAGTATTTATTCCACTAGCCTTAGGATGGATTTATCCCGCTATTTTCACTCCGGTGCATATCATATTTTTTGAGTTGATAATGGGCCCAACCTGTTCCATAATTTATGAAAACGAACCGATCGAGAAAAATCTAATGAAACAAAAACCGCGATTGCTTGCAAAAACTTTTTTTAATTGGCGTGAATTAACAACAAGTATTTGGCAGGGACTCGTGATCACACTTGGAACGCTTAGTACCTATCAAATCGCAATACAAATGGGTTTACAGGAAGATGCTACAAGAACCATGGTGTTTTTAACCTTAATCACTTCAAATATTGTGCTTACACTTGAAAATCGTTCCTTTTATTACGCTATATTTACTACGCTCAGGTACAAGAATAAATTAATTCCTATCATTATAATTTCAACTATTTGTTTAACAACAGCGATTTTAGTAGTCCCCTCATTTTCAAATTTTTTCAATTTTGATAAACTAACAATTTTTCAATTATCCATCAGCATTTTTACCGGATCAATATGTGTGCTCTGGTATGAAATAGCAAAGTGGCGAAAAAGAAGGATAAGTAAAGGTTAAATCGGGTCAAATTCATTATCTTGGCAACATCTGCCATTCCCTCAGCATCATTTATTATTAAAATTGACATTCTTACTTTTTTCATCAAAATTAAACTTCGAATGTGCATTCATCGTTAAATCAATTTTGCTACCTTTTGATTGTAATCTTTTCCAGGTAAAGTCAGTTTTTGCCATTTATAACGAAACAATTTCAAGCAACCTTTTTAATAATACTTTTATTATTCAAAAAGAGTGTTTCCAAATCATAAACATTATTTATTTAATTTTATTATGGCATCGTTTTGAAATTAATACCATTCTATCTAAACCATAAATATCCTTTCAAAAGTCCAATACCCGGCAATTACGGCAATAACAACAGAGGCCGGAACTACAAGTTTAGGTCTGTACCAACTTGTGGAAGAAAAATTTCTACTCACAAGAAAATACATAAATAAAATGATGGATAATTGACCAATCTCAACTCCAATATTAAAACTGATCAAAGCTGTTGCGAATGCATATTCGGGCATTCCGAGTTCACTTAAAGCACCGGCGAATCCCATCCCATGTACCATCCCAAATAAAAATACCATTACCATGCGCCAAGGTTTTACTTTGTCGGAGTAAATATTTTCTACGGCTAAAAAAACGATGGATAATGCAATAAGGGGTTCTATTATATTTCCCGGAGGTTTAATTATTCCGTACATACTTAATCCTAATGTGATAGTATGCGCAAGAGTGAACATACTAGCCTGAAGAATAATCTTTTTTAAATTGGTATTCAAAAAAAACACGCAGAGTATAAAAAGAATATGATCGAGACCGAATGGTAAAATATGCAAAAAACCTTGTTGTAAATATTGCCAGAATACTTCCCCATCCTCCATTTTATTCAGGGTATAATTGATGGTATGGGCCTGTAATTGTATTATTCCAAAAAATAGGACCCCTAAAACTAAGACTATCTTTTTCATATAAAATCAGTTTTGAAAAAACCCTTCCCGTCAGCCATCGGAAGGGTTTACATTGGAAAATATAATTATTTAGAACTTAGAAAAAGTGATTCAGAAATTGAAACATTTATTTCTTTAGCTTCGGCGATCAACATTTTTCCCTTTTCAGTATCACCTGATTTTGTATAAATTAAACCTGCTTTGTATAAGGTTGTTGGATTTTTAGTATTTGTAGAAAGCATTTTATCTGCATGCATTTTTGCATTAGTATAGTCACCATCCAAATAATATATCCAGGCAATCAATTCGTTGGCATCGTTATTTAACGGGCGCAATGCAAGATCTTCCTGCGCATTTTTTAATGCCTTGCCCAACTCATTTGTATGTGAATAAGCAGAAGCCAATTCTCTCGAGCCATTGTGTTTTACAAGTGCATCTTCTTTATTTTGTTCCTTCTCCCCTTTCTCTAAAAGATCAACAACATCCTCATAAATTTCTTCCGCTTTTTCATTATCACCTTTTAGTGCATATATTTCTGCCAATTGATTTACAAAGGCAACATCCGTCAAAGTATTGATTGCATTTTCGGTATGTTTAATTGCTTCGGCATAATTCTTTTTAGTTTTTTCAAGACGGCCTAAACCAGCCTCTGCATAAGGATAATTTTTTCTCAATCCAAGAGCCGTTTCATAACAGATGGTTGCATTATTAATGTCACCTGTCATTAATAAAAGGTCACCTAATACTACCCTTGCCCATTCGGTTGATTCGGCACCCGGTAAACCGGCTTCTACTGCCATTTTCATTGCTTCTATGGCACCTGCATTATCACCGTGTATCTGGCGCAAATAGGATACTCGTGAATAAGAGCGAATATCCGGACGCAATTGAACCATTTTATCACAGTATTGAACTGCAACGGCATAATTTCCCAATTCTACATTAGCATCTACCAAAGCGCCTAATATTTGTGCGTTGTGTTCACTGATTTTATATGCAGCATTCGCAACATCCAAAGCATCTTTAAATTGATGCATGGATAATAAAACGCCTGCTTTTAATGTGAGGGCTTCGAAATTAATATCTTTATCGGTTGATTTTTGTTCTAATACATGATCAATCATTTTTACTGCAGCAACATTATAATATCCGGTATTTCCACTTAAACGCGCCTCCGTAATAAATACTTGTGCGAGTGTTAAATACGCCTTGAGATTTTGTGGATTTGTTTTTAGGGTAAGTATGGCTTTATCATAAGCCGTTAAAAGCGCTTCCCGTTCTGTTTCCAAACCTACATTGGTATTGATGGAAAGCAGCTCTGGAATTGAACTTTCACTATTGGTATTTGAATTTTCTCCATTAATTTTGGAGCACGACTGCGCAGTTATTATACCCGCTATCAGAATAAGAATAAATAGATATTTTTTCATTTTGCTTGATGTTTGGTGGATATACGCAAAATGTTTCCGGTCGGATTTAATTATCACTATTACTACGACTTTTTAAAGGGTTGAAGGGGTTGAAATTGTTTACTACGGAGGAAATAACTTCACTTTTGGGGTGCAGCAGCGTCTCAACACATGGCAACGCAAAGGCAGTGTCTTCATTCCTATTAAATAAACTAGCCCATGA
>CAZXBG010000045.1:0-18441 GCA_964638865.1 uncultured Chitinophagales bacterium
AAGTAATAGTTTGAACTAATATTTTAAATCTGTTATGTTAATACAACCTAAATAGTATAAATTACTGACAATTAAATCCAAAAAAAAACAGCCAATTAGCTTTTTTGAAATTGACATCAGCCATTCTGAGTTACCTGTCAACCCAAAAGTTATAAATTGAGGTATTCTTCGTTATAATCTTCCATAATATCATTCACATTGCATTCCACCTGATAAATAGCATCCAGTATTAGTTTTTCGTCGCCGGGAAAGGGAACAGGTTTGCCGCCGATCTTTTCCTTCGATTGTTGACTCAAAGCATCGTAATAACCGGTTGCTGTAGCATAATAATTTCTGAATATGGTCTCTCCTCTCACCGCAATGGAGCGTATTACTTTACCGGATTCATCCAGATAAAGCAATTCTCCACTTACAGAAGCAACCTTTTCCTGCCAAGTTTCGGTAACATAAGCTGTCACAGTTTTATAATCGGGCACCTTAATCGGATTTCCCAAACTATCTTTCACCATATTTCCCTGATCGTCATACACAAATTCGTAACCGTCGATAATTTCCTTGCTTTCTGCATATTGGTTGTTGGTGATCTTTTCCGGAAAAGCCTCCACATATTTAATATTCACCTTCGCCGTAAATTCGATAGCTGATTCCGGCATTTTTGTATGGATCACATACCAGGAACCATTTTGATCACGCACCTCCATTTCAGTTAGGGCGTGGGTAACAGCATAACTCAAAGTGGAATTAGTAGCGTTTTTCACGATAAATAATACATCATTGGTGCCTTGGGTTTTAGCGATCTTTATCAGATCATCCACATCTTTATAGGTATCGTAAAAGCTATTGATCTTTTGTAATTCATAATAGGCCTCGCGCGATTTGTGCACGTCTTTGCTCGCTATTTTTTGAGTGGCATCGGCATACCAATAAGCAGCTGCGTTCTTTTTTGCAGTGTTCAAACCATCTACTGCGTTCACAAATTTGAATTCTGCATCGCGTTCCTCTATTCCTAAATAAATTGGCATAAGCGGTTGAATCTTATTTTGGCGACGGTATACAGATTCATAAATATGATAGATCTCCTCCCATCGGTCAGGGCGACCTTCTTTATTCAACATTTCAATCATGGAAAGATCTTCACTGTTCGCACGGTAGAAAGCTTCCTCCAAAATCAGAATATATTCTGCTTTATCGGGATTGTCGATCAGTTTTTTCACACAAATATCAATTGCTTCATCGTAATTGCCTTTGCGGAATTCTTTTTCTGCAACCTTACATCCTGAACCAAAAATTAAAACTAAAATTAAAATGTAAATGGATTTTTTCATATTTCCTCCTGTTTTCCTCTCTATATATTAAATATTATGCCACCTGTTAAATGATATATTGCGCAAAAATGTTACATCAGTGTGTATAATTGACAAGATATAGTTTAGACGGGTTCTAAACAACAGGTAACGCCCTGCTATAAGCCTTATCCAGCTTGATTTTCAGATAGTTGCATGTATGTGAAAATATTTTTAAAAGAATTGTTAAACTATTGACATTTGCTCTTTAGTTTTGCACGGGTTTAAAAAACCCAACTTTACCTTAACCAAAAAATCAAGGACTGTGCTGCATAAGAAGCCGACGACTATCACACGCCTCCTAACCTGTTTACTATTTATCGCGTTTTTATTTTCTGCAAATCAAGCATTTGCGGGAGTAGCGGAGGGGAAAATCTTATTTCAGGAAAAATGTAAGCAGTGTCATGCCGTAGATAAAAAAATGACCGGACCTGCATTGCAAAATGTAAAGGCCCGATGGTCAGATTCCACCGATTTGTATAAATGGATCAAAAATTCGCAGGGATTTTTAGCAACAGGGGATAAATACGCTAATGATCTATTTAAGGAATATAATAGTGTAATGCCTGCATTTCCTACGCTTACGGATGGCGATATTACCGATATTTTGGCTTACGTTGATGTTGAGGTAATCCGATTGGCAACTTTAGCAACAACTACTACCGGACCTGCTACAACAGAAACAAAACAGGATAATTCAACTCTTTATTGGATATTAATCGTTGCACTATTGTTCATCGCAATAATTCTGGGAAGAGCGGTAAAATATCTCGATGGGTTAGTTCGCCAAAAGTATGAGGAGGGTGAAAGAGATAAAACCCCAATTTGGAAACGTAAAAAATATCGCCCTTTAGTTGGAATAGTTGGTCTTTTATTGTTAGCATTTTTAAGTGTTGCAATGTGGGATAGTGCGCAGTCTCTTGGAAGACAGCAAGGGTATGCTCCGGAACAACCAATAGCTTTTTCGCATAAAGTACATGCAGGTATCAACAAGATAGATTGTCGTTATTGCCATGTTGGCGCGGAAAGAGGAAAGGCTGCAGTTATACCGTCTTTAAGTGTATGTATGAATTGCCATTATAACATACAGGGAGTTACCGGAACTGACCCTAATTATCCAAAAGCAATTTATGATAAAGAGATCGCAAAAATTTATTCCTATATCGGTTTCAACAAAGAAACCCTGAAATATGAAAAGGAACCTGTTCCTATCGAATGGATCAAGATTCACAATCTTCCCGATCACGTTTATTTTAACCACTCCCAACACGTAAAAGTTGCCGGACTCGATTGTCAGACTTGTCATGGTCAGGTTCAGGAAATGGATGTTGTGCAACAAATGGAAAATCTTTCTATGGGCTGGTGTGTAAACTGCCATAGAAATACAAATGTAAATTTCACCACAAATGAATTTTACAAACCATACGAAGTATTACATGAAAAATTAAAGAACGGTGAAATGGATGCCGTTAAAGCAGAAGATATAGGCGCAACAGAATGTCAGAAGTGTCATTATTAAATTATTTACAAATACCTAAATTCTAACCATACCAAATGGCAGAAAAAAAATACTGGAAAGGCCTCGAAGAATTAAATCAGGAGCCTGAACTTGTTCAACTTAATCAATTAGAGTTCAACGAAGAAATCCCCGTTGATTTTTTTGACGGAAAAAACGATTCCCTGAAATCGAATCGACGCGATTTTCTAAAAATGATGGGATTCAGTCTTACCGCTGCAACAGTTGCAGCAGGATGTGAAATTCCCGTTCGCAAAGTAGCTCCCTACGTTTTTAAACCGGAGGATATAACGCCCGGTATTGCTACGTGGTACGCTTCCTCCTATATAAATGGCGGCGATTATTGCAGCATACTTGTAAAAACAAGAGAAGGTCGTCCAATTAAAATTGAAGGAAATACCGATTCAAAAATTACAAAAGGCGGAACTTCTGCTCGTGTTCAGGCAAGTGTTTTAAGTTTATACGATACAAGCCGTCTCAGAAACCCAATGACGAAAGGGGAAAGAGGATTCACCAATGCATCCTGGGATGATGTGGACACTGCCATAACCGGAAAATTAATCGCAAACCCAAATGCGAATATCAGAATATTAACTTCTACTATATTAAGTCCATCCACTAAAAAGGTATTTGCAAAATTTACAGAAAAATATCCGAACACAAAAGTTTATTCCTATGATGCATTGTCATACAGCGGCATGCTGATGGCGAATATGGCATCTAAAGGAAAAGCGGAAATTCCGGATTATGATTTTGCAAAAGCAAAGGTGATTGTAAGTATTGATGCCGATTTTTTAGGAACCTGGATATCTCCAATTGAATATACTAAAGGTTATATAAAGACCAGAAAGATTTCGAAAGAAAATCCAAATATGAGTCGCCATTATCAGTTTGAAAGCCGTATGTCATTAACGGGCTCCAATGCTGATTATCGCGTTGCTGTACTTCCATCAGAATTAGGAACAGTTGCATTAAATCTTTATGATGCAATTACAGGTAATAATGCTTCATCAGGTTTAAAATTAAAAGACGAAGCAAAACAAAATAGACTTAAAGAAGCTGCTGAATGGCTTAAAAAACATCGGGGCCAGTCACTTGTGGTAAGTGGTTGCAACGATGTAAATGTGCAATTAATTGTGAATGCAATTAATGAAGCATTAGGCAATTATGGAAAAACCTTATCCTTCGACAATTCTAATATGATGCGTCAGGGGATAGACAACAGCGTAAAAGATCTGGTATCGGAATTGAAGGCAGGACAGGTAAATATATTAATGGTGCACGATTGCAATCCTGTTTACGATCATGCAATGGGAGTAGATCTGGCTGAGGCAATTGCTAAGGCAGAAATGAGTATTTCCTTTGCGGGCAATATGAACGAAACTGCTGAAAAATGTAATTTCGTTTGTCCTGATCACCATTTCCTCGAATCTTGGAATGATGCAGAGCCTAAAAAAGGGTATTTATCACTTTCGCAGCCAACGATAAAAAATTTATTTGAAACACGCCAGATGCAGGATTCACTTCTTGCTTGGTGCGGAGTAATGACCACCTATCACGACTTCATGATGCAAAATTGGAGTGACAGTGTTTTAGCCGGTTCAATAGATAAATCAACTTCTTTCAATAAAGCATTACAAATTGGTTTGCACCAACCTGAAAATGCAGGTGGAATTGCATTGGCAATTGAAAGTGCAGCAGCAATTTTAGCCGGTGTTGCAATGGTTAATAATGGTCCTGCAGCCGGAACTGATGTTTCTTCTGCTGCGGCAAATATTTCCGCTATGGTAAAAAAATCAAGCGGTGTTGAAATTCAATTTTACGAATCTATTGCAATTGGCGATGGTCGATATGCTGACAATCCATGGTTACACGAATTACCGGATCCGGTTTCTAAAATAACCTGGGATAATTACTTAAATGTTTCACCGGCATGGGCGCGTGAAAATGGACTTACACATGGAGATCTGGTTACTTTAACTGTTAATGGAAAAAGTGTGATTGTTCCGGTTGCAATTCAACCGGGACAAGCGTTTGGATCAGTTTCTATAGCAGTTGGGTATGGCAGAACTTTAATTGGAAAAGGCGGTGAAGGTGTTGGGGTGAATGTATATCCGCTTATTGATGCAAGTGGCGATTCTGTAAATTATATGGCGTCAGGTGTTACTGTTTCTTCAACAGGTGAAAATGTAAAACTTGCACAAACACAAACACATTTCAGTTTGAACGACGGTCTCGGGCAAAGAAGAATTGTAAAAGAAACTACTTTAGAAGAATACAAGAAAAATCCTCTCGCCGGAAATGAAGACAGAGCAGAGGCATTGGCTTGGCAGGAAATTACTTTCTATCCTGATTATTTCGGAAAGAAAAACGGATTTAACTGGGGAATGTCCATCGATCTGAATTCTTGTACCGGTTGTGGAGCCTGCGTTATTGCCTGTAATGCAGAAAATAATATTCCTGTAGTAGGAAAAAAAGAAGTTATTCGCTCTCACGAAATGCATTGGATGCGCATCGACCGCTATTATTCGGGCGATCCTGAAAATCCGGAGGTTGTTTATCAGCCTATGCTTTGTCAGCACTGCGAAAATGCGCCTTGCGAAAATGTTTGTCCCGTTGGAGCTACAAATCACAGCTCTGAAGGTTACAATCAAATGGCTTATAACCGTTGTATCGGAACGCGTTATTGCGCAAATAACTGTCCATATAAAGTTAGAAGATTCAATTGGTTTGATTACGGTGCAGCGGATACTTTCGGAGCTATGAACGATCCAAGTGGAACGGAGGATCTTGGTATGATGGAAGACCTGACAAGAATGGTTTTAAATCCTGATGTTACCGTTCGTTCACGAGGTGTAATTGAAAAATGTTCCTTCTGTGTTCAGCGTATTCAGGAAGCGAAACTTACCGCAAAAAAAGGAAATAGAGAATTGGTGGATGGAGATTTCAGAGTAGCATGTCAAAGTGCTTGCCCTGCCGAGGCTATCACTTTCGGAAATAACTACGACGAAACAAGTAAATTGATGGCGGAGGCTAAAGATGAACGCACATTCGGAATATTAGAAGAATTCCACTGGATGCCATCAGTAATGTATAAAACGAAAGTTAGAAATAAAGACAAGGCTGATCATAAAAATGAAGAAGCATTGGATATAATGGATTTATATAATTATAATTAATTGTGAAATTATGTTCGTATCACCTTTAAGGGAACCATTAATACTCGGAAATAAAACCTACAAACAAATATCAGATGATATTTGTGCACCTGTGGAAGGCAAACCAACCACTGCCTGGATGATAGCAACTACTCTATCAGGTTTGCTTGCATTAACCGGATTTACAATGATTGGTCTTACCATTACTTATGGTATCGGTATGTGGGGTTTGAATAAAACAGTGGGTTGGGCATGGGATATCACCAACTTCGTTTGGTGGATCGGTATTGGTCACGCCGGAACACTTATTTCTGCGATCTTATTATTATTCCGTCAGAAATGGCGCACAGGGGTTAACCGCTCAGCAGAAGCGATGACTATTTTTGCGGTAATTTGCGCAGGTTTATTTCCAATTATTCACATGGGACGTGTATGGTTAGCATTTTTCATATTTCCATATCCGAATACGCGTGGTCCTGTTTGGGCAAACTTTAACTCTCCATTATTATGGGACGTATTTGCGATCTCGACATATTTCACAGTTTCACTCGTTTTTTGGTATACAGGCTTAATTCCCGATCTTGCAACAATCCGCGATCGCGCAACAACTGCTTTCCGGAAAAAGATTTATAATGTTTTTTGTTTCGGATGGAAAGGAACTGCAAAAAATTGGCAGCGTTTTGAATCCATTTCTCTAGTATTAGCGGGTTTATCAACTCCGCTCGTATTATCAGTGCATACGATAGTATCCTTCGACTTCGCAACTTCCGTAATTCCGGGATGGCATACAACCATCTTCCCACCATACTTCGTAGCGGGTGCGATATTTTCGGGATTTGCAATGGTATTAACACTTATGCTTGTTGTAAGAAAAGTATTTAATCTGGAAGAATATATTACGCTTCACCATATTGAGTCGATGAATAAGATCATTATTCTTACCGGTTCCATTGTGGGTGTTGCTTATATCACAGAATTATTTACTGCATGGTATTCACAAAATCAATATGAACAATATGCATTCTTAAACAGAAGTACCGGTCCTTACTGGTGGAGTTATTGGGGTATGATGACCTGTAACGTTATCTCTCCGCAATTATTCTGGGTTAAAAAATTAAGAAGGTCTGTTGTATTTACTTTCTTCATGTCGATATTCATTAACGTAGGTATGTGGTTCGAGCGATTTGTAATTATCGTAACCTCTACACACCGCGATTATATTCCATCGGCATGGACAATGTATTATCCAACCTATGTAGAGATATTTATTTATCTGGGAACAATAGGATTATTTATGACACTGTTCCTCATTTTTGCAAAGGTGGCTCCGGTGATCGCCGTGGCCGAGGTAAAATCAATTTTAAAAGTAGCGGGTGATCAGTATGTGGGGCCAAATGCAACACAAGCACAACATCACCACGATGAACATAAAGAATTAGTTTAATAAGCATAAATAATAATTTGCAGATGGCAAATAAAAAAATAATTTACGGTTTATACGAAGATGAGACCGTGCTTATAAAAGCAGTGAAAACTGTGCGTTCGGAAGGTATGAAAATTGACGACTGTTACACACCGTTTCCTGTGCATGGATTAGATGATGCAATGGGGTTGCGCCATACAAAATTGCACAGTGCAGGATTTGTATTTGGTGCAACCGGAACTTTAACTGCACTAACATTTATTCTTTGGATAACAACGAATAATTATCCAGTGAACTACGGTGGTAAGCCATTTTTATCGCTGCCAGCATGGATTCCAATTACTTTCGAATTAACTGTATTATTCGCTGCGGTTGGTATGTTTTTAACCTATTTATATTTAAACAGACTTGCACCCGGAGTAAAACCGGATATTGTAGATGAAAGAACAACAAGCCATTTATTTGCAATGACCTTCGAAGTTGACGATCAGACAACAGATCAGAGAAAAGAAGAAATAAAAAGAGTATTGGCGGCAAGCGGAGCTGTTGAAATCCACGAAAAAGAATTTTGATATCATAAATTATTACGAAAATGATTGTAACAAAATATATAAAAATTATCGGCCTGCTGATTGCGATACCATTTGTATTTGCAGCCTGTAAAAAAGCAGGTGGTGAATATCCGGGTGATCAATATACATTTGATATGATCAGCTCTCGCGCTTATGAAACATATTCCTTAAATCCGGAATTAAGAGATAGCATGACTGCTATGTTACCGGTTGATGGAACTGTTCCTTATATGGGAAATGCAATTTCAGGAAAGTCGGGTGATAGTTTGCACATGGCACTTAATCTGCCATATACCATTCCTAATACAATTGAAGGTTATGAAAGATCCGGAGTAGAGTTAAAAAATCCATTTACGATGGCAGATAAAGATGTATTAGCAGAAGGTCAACACTATTATAATATTTATTGCTCCATTTGTCACGGTGCAGCAGGCGATGGTAAAGGGTATATTGTAACGGAAGGAAAATATACCGCAGCACCACCATCTTATTTCGACCCATTGATTATGGCTTTACCGGAAGGGAAAATGTTTCATTCCATAACCTATGGAAAAAATGCGATGCAATCGTATGCATATAGTATTTCAAAAGAAGAACGCTGGAAGGTTATTACTTATATTAAATCGTTGCAAGCCAATTATTCATCAACACAACCGACAGCTGTCGCAGTTGGAGACACAATTAAATAAACACAGAAATTAATTCCATATAGAATTGCCGAATTAATAAAAGAAAAAATAAAAGCATGAAGGGCTCAAACAAATTTGAATATTCATCAAAACTTAAAAATACTTTTCTTGCCATATTGGCAACTGGAGTTGTACTGACTGTTATAGGATTTTTGACCGGATCTTCGATGGATAGATTTTGGTCGAATTTTCTCCTCGATACCATTTTCTTTTTAGGGATTTCAGTTTTGGCTGTATTTTTCCTCGCAGCTCATCAGCTTGCAATGTCGGGTTGGCATATTATGGTGAAAAGAATTCCGGAAGCTATCAGCCAGTTTGCAAAATTCGGAGCTTTATTTATGTTGGTTATTATTTTCGGAGTAATTGGGAATTATCACAATTTATATCATCATTGGGATAACGATTTTGTTAAACATAAAACAGTTTCTGTTGTTGAACTAAATGAATATGATGCGCATTTAAAAGAAGAAGGTCATGTAGAAGAAACTTTGGCTTTTCACAGAGAGTGGCAGGACTTTCAATACAATCAATACCGCTCAGAGGAAGAAATTCAAGGTGGCCATAAAGAAGCGCATGTTGAATTAGTTGCTGATGAGAATGGAGAAGTAAAAAATCCGCATTATGACAGATTTATTGACGGAAAATCATCTTATTTGAATAGTACTTTTTGGACCATAAGATCAATTATATACCTAGCAGTTTGGGTATGGGTGGCATTTATGTTGCGCAAATTCTCTTTGCAGGAAGATATTGATGGGTCTACAAAATGGTTTATGAAAAGCAAATTCTGGGCGGCAATATTTTTACCAATCTGGGGTGTTACAAGTTCCATGATGGCCTGGGATTGGCTAATGTCTCTGGATCCACATTGGTATAGCACTTTATTCGGCTGGTATACCTTCGTTTCTCTTTGGGTTGCTTGTATTTGCACTATTTTATTGATAGCAATATTCCTTAAACGCAAAGGCTACCTTCCACAATTAAATGAAAACCATTTACACGATCTTGGTAAATACGCATTTGCATTTAGTATTTTCTGGACCTATTTATGGTTCAGCCAATTTATGTTGTATTGGTACGGTAATATTCCGGAAGAAACTAAATGGTTCCTCGAACGCGCAAGAAGTAGTTATAGCGGATTGTTTTACGCAAATCTTTTTCTCAACTTTGTTTTCCCATTCCTTATGTTTATGCGCAGAGATGCAAAACGCGACATGAGAGTTTTAACTATAGTTGCTTCTGTATTAATATTATCACATTGGCTCGATTTCTTTGTAATGATAATGCCAATAACAGTAGAAGGAAACTGGGGAATTGACTTCATGGAAGTTGGAATGTTTTTAACCTTTGCTGGGTTGTTTTTATACGTAGTATTTGGAGAACTTGCAAAAGCTTCTCTGGTTCCTGAAAAACATCCTTTATATAAAGAAAGTCTTGATCATCACATATAAATTTAAACAATGGCTACCGGTTGGTTGATATTTTTTGCAATAGTAATGATTGTTGTGGTTTTGTTCCAGGTAACAAGAACACTCGACCTTGTGGGTCAATTAAGGGGCAGTGAACGCACAACTCCTGAAATGACAAATCTCCACGCAATTTTGGGGATGATCTTTATGGTTGTCGGATTATTTGGTTTCTTTTGGTCCTTCGGTCATTATCAGGATAGAATGTTGGACCATCATTCGTCTGATAATTCAATCATCATTCATAAAATGTTTGTGATAACCTTATGGGTAACAGGGATTGTATTCGTAATAACAACGGTTTTATTATTCTGGTTTGCATACAAATACAGAAATCGCCCCGGACTTAAAGCAGTGCATTTTTCACATAGCAATAAACTTGAATTTATTTGGACAATTGTTCCAACGATTGTTTTAACGGGGCTAGTTGTTTTCGGATTACAAGCTTGGACAGAAATTATGGCGAAACCATCAGAGGGTGCAATTACTGTTGAAGTAACCGGTCAGCAGTTTTTTTGGAGCAGCAGATACACTGGACCTGATGGTAAATTGGGCCCACGGGATTACGATCTTATCTGTGCTGAAAATTCAATCGGAATTGTAACAAGAGAATGGATTGAACATCGAAAAACTACGCTAACAGGAAGTGAAAAGTTAAATTACAAAGGAGAAATCCAAAAATTAACGGAACGCGAGTCTGAATTAAATGGAATTTTAAAGGGTTATTACAATATCGTAAATAATTCACCAAATAAATACAGAGTTGCAGAGGTTAAAGATTCAGTTGCAATTTTAGAAAAAGAATTAAATAAGATCCCGGGCAAAATTAAAATCCGCGAAAAATGCCTTGAACGTATCACCGGAAAATACACTGAGGAATATATGAAATTGCATGCACCGGAATTAACATGGGGTTATGACGATCCAATGCCATCCGAAATACATGTTCCTGTAAATAATGTGGTTAGTTTAAAAATTACGGCATTGGATGTATTACATAATTTTGATATTCCTCACATGGATGTTAAAATGGACGCTGTTCCCGGTATGCCTACCTCTTTTAAATTTACACCACTTGTAACAACAGCTGATAAAAGAGTTGAATTATCCGACAATCCGGTTTGGCAAAATATTAAAGAAGGTGATGAGCTACCAAGATGGAAAACTTTTAATTATGAAGTGGCCTGTGCCGAACTTTGTGGATCTGGACATAGTTCAATGAAGTATATACTCATTATAGATACACAAGAAGATTATGAAAATTGGGTTTCGGCATTGCCAAGTAAATGGAGTCAGGTTGTTAATGATCTGAAATTGGAAAACGGATTTTCTGAATTTGCACCAAAACCGGTTGTAGTTCCAGCAGTAAAAACCGATACTGTAACGGTAGCAACCGGAGATTCTATTTTGATTTCACAACAATAATTGACCGCAAGAAAAAAGAAAGATATGTCAGTAGAAACAACTTTACAATCAACTCCTGTTGAAACACACGATGCCGGTCATGGTCACGACGATCATCACCATCATCAAAGTTTCATAAGAAAATATATATTCAGTGAAGACCACAAAACAATATCAAAACAATTCCTGATAACAGGAATGATTTGGGCTATTGTTGGTGGTTTGCTTTCTGTTTTATTCAGAATACAACTGGGATATCCTGATGCTGATCTAACATGGATAAAACCACTTTTAGGTAAATGGATTACTGCAGAAGGTCAAATTGCGCCGGAATTTTATAATGCATTAATTACCATGCACGGAACAATTTTGGTATTCTTTGTATTAACTGCGGGATTGAGCGGAACTTTCGCAAACTTTTTAATTCCGCTAATGATAGGAGCACGCGATATGGCTTCCGGCTTTCTAAATATGCTGTCGTACTGGTTCTTCTTTTTGGCAAGTATTGTAATGGCGGTTTCCTTCTTTCTTGCAACAGGACCTGCATCAGGGGGTTGGACAGCTTATCCTCCGCTGAATGCACTGCATGACGCAGCCTCGGGAAGCATTGCAGGGGTTGATTACTGGCTTATTTCAATGGCGCTATTCATTGTTTCATCGCTTCTTGCCGGTTTAAATTATATCACAACAATAATTAATCTCAGAACGAAAGGAATGAAAATGTTCCGACTTCCGCTTCCAATCTGGGCATTATTATTAACTGCCGTAATTGGCGTATTATCATTCCCGGTATTATTATCTGCAGCGGTATTATTATTATTTGACAGAAATTTAGGAACGAGTTTTTATCTCGATCAAATAAATCTCGGTGGTGAACCACTTGCAAACTCTGGTGGAAGTCCGATATTATACGAACATTTATTTTGGTTCCTTGGTCACCCGGAGGTGTACATCATCATCTTGCCGGCCATGGGAATTGTATCGGAAGTTCTGTCTGTGCATTCACGTAAACCAATTTTCGGATATGCAGCGATGATCTATTCATTGCTCGCAATTACTGTATTATCATTTATTGTTTGGGCACATCACATGTTCATGACCGGTATGAATCCTTTTATCGGATCCATTTTCGTAATCTTTACGTTGATTATCGCAGTTCCTTCGGCAATTAAAGTATTTAACTGGCTCACAACCCTATGGAAAGGTGATATACGATTAAATCCGCAAATGCTTTTTGCAATTGGATTTGTTTCTATGTTTATTTCCGGGGGATTAACGGGAATATTTTTAGGAAACTCCGCAATTGATATTCGATTACACGATACTTATTTTGTTGTTGCGCATTTTCACCTCGTAATGGGTGTTGCAGCTTTCTTCGGAATGTTTGCCGGTGTGTATCACTGGTTCCCGAAAATGTTCGGACGTTATATGAATCAAACCTTAGGTTTCATCCATTTTTGGGGAACCATAGTTGCAGCTTATTTAATATTTTATCCAATGCACTTTGAAATTGCATTGCCGAGAAGATATTATACACACTCCGGTTTTGAAACCTTTGCAGGATTTGAAAGTTTGAACATGTTTATTTCAACTGTTGCAATTATTTCATTCGCATTGCAACTGTTATTTGTATTTAATTTCTTTTATAGCATTTGGTACGGGCGTAAAGTGCGTGAGAAAAATCCTTACAATGCAAATACATTGGAATGGACAACGCCAATTCGTCCGGGACATGGTAATTGGCCGGGAGAATTACCGGAAGTACACCGTTGGCCGTATGACTATAACAAACACGGAAGAGATTTTATTCCGCAAACAGAACCTTTGAGCCAATATGAAATTGAACACGGCGAACACGGTGATGAAGGGGATAGTGAGATTATTAAAAAAGACGATAAGGATCATAAAGACGATCATGTATAATTCATGAACAGAGAAACAACTATATCGAAAACAGGGTTGATAAAAACGATCGCAGCCAAACTTAAGGATTACCAAATCCTTGTTAAGTTCAGGTTGAGTTTTATTGTTGTATTCAGTGCAGGGATTGGATATTTATTTGCAGGTGGTGATCAGGCTCATTTTTTATTATTTCTTTTAGGAGGATTTTTAATTACCGCTTCATCAAATGCACTAAATCAGATTATTGAATCTGATACTGATAAATTGATGATCAGAACAGCAGATCGCCCGCTGGCAGCAGCCCGTATGCAAAATACAGAAGCAATTATCGCTGCCGGAATTATGGCCATCTCCGGAATCGCAATTTTATGGATATTTTTTAATACCCTAAGTGCATTACTTGGCGCTCTTTCTTTAATTGGTTATGCGTTTATATATACACCCATGAAAAAAGTTTCTCCGATAGCGGTTTTTATCGGAGCATTTCCTGGAGCTATGCCACCACTGATCGGTTTTGCTGCTGCATTTGGGCAGATAAATGACCTGGCAATATTGTTATTCGCACTTCAGTTTGTTTGGCAATTCCCGCATTTTTGGGCAATAGCTTGGGTTTCTTGTGAAGATTATGCGAAAGCGGGTTTTCATTTATTGCCATCAGCAGATGGAAGATCTAAAACAACAGCAACACATATTGTTGTTTATACATTACTTTTATTACCGGTTAGTTTGATAATGTATTTTATGGGATATACAGGTTTGATATCAGCAGTAATAGTATTTATTACCGGGTTATTATTTCTGTATCAGGCAATTCAATTATACAGAACATGCGATACGAAAGAAGCACGAAAATTAATGTTCGGTTCATTTTTATATTTACCGGTGGTTTTAATTGCATTATTAATTGATAAATTGTAAAAGATATTATGTCGGAATTAATACATAAACGTTTTATTGTTCATCCATATAAATTTAATATGTGGATCGCAATAGTAGCTATGGTAATGTCATTTGCTGCACTTACCAGTGCATATGTTGTTAAAAGAGGAGATGTTAACGTTTGGAATGTAATTCAACTGCCCAAAGTATTTATTACAAGCACAGTAATAATTGTTGTCAGCAGCATTTTTATGCACGCGGCATATTTGGCGTTTAAAACCGGTAGGGTTAGTTTATACAGGGGATTTATCATCATGGCATTTATTTGCGGTGCATCATTTTTAACATTGCAAATACAAGGTTGGTCACAATTGTTAAATTCAGGAATTGATCTCGGATCAAATGTTTCCAATTCATTTGTATACGTAATAACAGGCGCGCATTTTGTGCATGTTTTAGGAGGTGTTATCGCATTATTGGTATTTTCCATTTTGGCATTTACTAAATATAAAATAACGAACAGGTCAGAAAAACAGACACAGGATAAAAACAATATTGTCAGTGTAGAAGTTATGATGACCTACTGGCATTTTGTAGATATTTTATGGGTGTATTTATATTTTTTCTTAATATTAAACAATTAAATAAAATACTTTGGAAGCAACTGCAAAACCAACTGCAAAAGAACTATGGGACGGAGGCGATTCGCCTTTTAGGGTGAGCTATGGGAAGATTATGATGTGGTATTTTCTCATCAGTGATACCTTTACTTTTGCCGGCTTACTCATTTCCTATGGTGCTATCCGCACAAGTCATGCAAAGCATGACCCAACGAATATTCACTCATGGCCGGACCCTAATGAAGTATTTAATTCAGGTCCTGGATTTCACCATGCACCATTGATATTTGTAACCTTTATGACATTTACGCTTATCCTAAGCTCTGTTACTATGGTGCGTGCAGTGCAGGAGGGACATAACATGAACAGGCAAGGTGTAATGAAGTGGATGATATTTACAATCATTGGCGGATTGGTTTTCGTATTGAGCCAAGCCTGGGAATGGACACATCTTATCCACGAAGGAATGACGCCAACAACAAACCCTTTTGGTGCAACATCCTTTGGCGCTCTGTTTTTCCTTATAACCGGGTTTCACGGGTTTCACGTGAGCGTTGGTGTTTTGTTAAACAGTTGGGCTTTATATGCAACCTATAAAGGAGTATTTGAAAAACGTGGACACTATGAAATGATTGAAAAATTAGGCCTTTACTGGCACTTTGTAGATCTTGTTTGGGTTTATGTATTTCTTGCATTTTATTTATTCTAAAAAAAATATTACAAGCGTATGTCAAATTTAACCAGAGAAGAATCAAAGAAACGAGTTTGGAAAGTATGCGGAATTCTTGCAGTGGTAACCGCGGTAGAAATTGCAGCTGCTTTGTCGCATTATAAATTTTTTCATGAATCTCCGAAAATGCTGCTCAATGTATTATTCATTATATTAAGTGCTGCAAAAGCATATTATATTATGAGTGAATTTATGCATCTTAAATATGAATTAAAAGCAATGGCAGTAACTATTTTGGCGCCATTCTTATTTTTGGTTTGGGGAATAATTGCATTCCTTTGGGAAGGTAATTATTGGTTGAGTTCAAAGGAATTTTGGGATATACTTAGATAATTATGGCAAAAAAAAAGGGGCGCTTGTGGGTAGCGGTAATGCTCTTCATGATCGTTATTCTTCCTTTAATATCGGTTATTTTACTTCAGAAAGGATTTAAGGTAAGAGAGGAGGCGCCCGCCAGCGGCAGTTTGATCCAAACAGATCTGCAACAAATTCCGGATTATTTTACAATCTCGCATCGCGGGGATACTATCACGAAACAAGGTATGCACAATAAGGTTTGTATACTCGATTTTGTTTCCTATTCATGCGGTACGGCTAACGATGCCCGTGAGCGAAGATTATATGAGATACAGGCTGATTATTATGGGAAAACCAAAGCTTTTCGACTGCTCACTCATACCTTAAATCCCGGCGAAGATCGAACTCCCCAATTAAAATTGATGGCTGAACGTTATGCCGCACGCGAAATATGGCACTTTTTGTCCGATCCGGATTCCTCTTCTTTAAGGCTTTTTGATTTTTGTAACAGCTCAACAAATAATATTTCATTTTCTGAAACTGATTCTGCCTGTCCGAGGTTTGTTTATTTGGTAGATGGGGATGGTTTTCTGCGAGGTGTGTATGATCCGCTTGACGAAAAACAAAATCAGGACCTTTACAACGATATATTATTCCTATTGAACAAACTGAATCTTAAATGAGTAAAAGAAAAAATCTGATAATAGCAGGTGTAGTTGGTGTAGCCTTTATTCTTTTTTTTATTTTTGTTTATCTCCCTTATGCCGATAAGCAGAAAAATTTGAACAAGGTCTCCGAATCTATGCAATTTTCTTCCTATCTGCTTGATTCCGTTAACCACATTCCTGATTTTGTTTTTATTGATCAAAATGGGAATGAAATTACAAATCGCGATGTGCAGGGAAAGGTATTCGTTGCGGATTTTTTTTACACTACCTGTGATGCTTATTGCCCTGTAACAACAGCACAACTTGCCAAAGTTCAAAATTCTATAAATTCATCCGCAGCTTTCAAGATATTATCGTTTTCACTAAATCCTGATACCGATTCTATTCCTGTGCTGAAAAAATTTGCCGAACAATATGGTGCAAAAGATATGGTATGGCATTTTTTGCGAGGGAAACAATCTGATATTTTTTCTATAGGGGAAAATGGATTTTACACCATGGTTCAGGACGCTCAAGGATCTTTTGAAGGCCACTCCGATAAATTTGCACTCGTAGATAAAAGCGGGAATATCAGAGGATTTTATAAAGGTACAGATTCCATTGAGGTAAAGGCAATGATGATGGATATTAATTATCTCTTGCTTAAAGACAAAGAGCATGAACGAAAAAACAATTAACAGGATCATTTTTATTATTTCAGTTGCAGTTCCTCTTTTGGTAGCAGTTTTGTTTTATACACCGGCAATTCATTTAAATATCAATACTTCGTTCCTGCCGAAATTTCACGCAATGTTAAATTCGGGTGTTGCGGTTTTGTTATTAGCTGGATTATACTTTATTAAAAATAAAAATCGCAAAGCACATAAATATAGTATGATGAGTGCCTTTTCTTTGTCAGCACTTTTTTTATTGTCTTATGTTTTATATCATTCCTCAACGGATGCAACAATTTTTGGCGACAGTAATTTTGATGGGATTTTAGGGGAGGAGGAAAAAGCTGCACTTGGAAGTGAAAAAATGCTGTATTACAGCATATTAATTTCGCATATCATTTTAGCAGCTTTAATACTGCCTTTTATACTCATCACCTTATCAAGAGCACTTACCGAAAAATTTGATAAACATAGAAAAATTGCACGTATTACATGGCCTCTTTGGTTTTATGTGGCAGTTACCGGGGTAGTAGTTTATTTTATGATAGCGCCATATTATGCGCATTAATTTGTAATTTTGCAGTATGAAATACAAGGGTATTATTGTTACATTTTTGTTCCTGATACTTGCTTGCACACATTCCGAATTGTCAGCCCAATGCGCCATGTGTAAAGCATCTGCGGAGGCCGGTAATACCAATGGAAATCTGCAGAGCGCAACACTTAATCATGGTATTATGTATCTTTTGGTAATGCCATACCTCGCAGCCTGCGTGATAGGATATTTATGGTACCGCAATTATAAAAAGAAGAAAAAAGAGGAATCTCTGGAGGCCTAAATTGCTTCTTTCAATTCAAACCTTATTCTTACGTCAACATTCTCTATTGGGCTAAAGCCCGACATTGGGTTCGTTTTTTTTCCGTGAGTTAAAATCCACGGTTATTGATAAAAAATATATGGATTGGTGAAAGGTTTTATTTTAATTAACATAAATGGAATTAAAACAATTTCTGACCTCCAAAATTCCATCAATAACCCCCCGCTTTAGCCGGTGGGTAAAAAGCAACCCACCCGACGGGCTTTAGCCCAAATGAAGATCATCAGGGATGTGATTTAGGAT
>CAZXBG010000045.1:18541-22130 GCA_964638865.1 uncultured Chitinophagales bacterium
AGGAAAACACATAATATCAATTTCCTTTTTTTGAAGATTATTCTTACGTCAACATTCTCTATTGGGCTAAAGCCCGACATTGGGTTCGTTTTTTTTCCGTGAGTTAAAATCCACGGTTATTGATAAAAAATATATGGATTGGTGAAAGGTTTTATTTTAATTAACATAAATGGAATTAAAACAATTTCTGACCTCCAAAATTCCATCAATAACCCCCCGCTTTAGCCGGTGGGTAAAAAGCAACCCACCCGACGGGCTTTAGCCCAAATGAAGATCATCAGGGATGTGATTTAGGATCAATAGAATGATAATGCAAAACGCCGCTGCGAGGGGAACATTTATTTAGCAATAAAATTATAAGCTGAAAAAAGAATTAAATATCCCCCAGCATTGGACGAATTAAAATCTCCTCCACCACACTTCTTTCAGAAATTTCCCATGCATTATAAATTAAACTGGCAACATCATCGGCAACAATAAAACGACTTTCCGGAAGGGTAGTTCCTGCCCACGATTCCGTTAAAACTGCACCGGGTAAAACAGCAGTAACACGAATATTAAATTGTTTAAGTTCTGCACGCAAATTTTTGGAAAATCCCAATAAAGCAAACTTGGAAATGGCATAAGAACCACCGGTATCATAAGAGTTAATACTGGCAACAGAACACAAATTAAAAATATGTCCATTTTTGTTTCTTTTCATCACCGGTGCAATACTTCTGGTGAGATGATAAGCGCTGTATAAATTAGTTTCAATCAATTTCTCCAACGTGCCATCCGGTTCCTCACAAATTGTTCCGGGGATAAATACTCCGGCATTATTTATTAAGATGTTTACCTTCCCCAACTGTGTCAGACAAAATTCAGCAAAATCCAATACTTCGTTTTTTTTCGAAACATCGCAAGATTTCACAAAAACCTTTATTTTGTTATTTAAGGCGAGTAATTCGTTTTTAAGCGCCTCCAGGTCCTGTGCATTTCTCGCGCAAACGCAAATGTTGAATCCCTTTGTTGCAAACAATGTCGCAACTGCTCTTCCTATGCCCTTGGTGGCACCTGTAATTATGATATTCATTGGCTGAAAGTAAGATTAATTAAATAGTTTTACAAAATAAATAAATTAAACCGGGAATGGATAGCCTTTTTGCTGATGTGATATTGCCTTTTGCACTGGAAAAAAACTATACTTATGCCGTTCCTGAGGAGTTTGCCGGCTCACTTCAGCCCGGAATAAGAGTGGAGGTGCCTTTCAGAAATAAAACTTACACGGGAATAATTGCCAAGTTGCATTCTATTAAACCACAAGGTTACTCTGCTAAATCCATTATTTCGTTACCCGATCATTTGCATATTGTAAACAAAATACAATTGGAATTTTGGGAGTGGATGGCAGGATATTATATGTGTTCTAATGGTGATGTTATGAATGCAGCCCTTCCTGCACCCTATAAATTAAGCAGTGAAACCATTATAGTACTCGACGAAAATGCGGAAATTGACGCTCATAAATTAGACGACAGAGAATTTATTGTTGCAGAGGCATTATCTATTCAAAAGGAATTATCATTAAAAGATATTCAGCAGATACTCCAATTAAAAACAATTCAGCCGATAATTAAATCGCTTATACAAAAAGGGGTTGCTTATGTTAAGGAGGAAATGAAAGAATCCTATACGGCTAAAACTGAAAAATTTCTTGTATTACATGCCGATTATCAATCGGAAAAAGCATTGAATGACCTGTTCAATAAATTGGAAACCTTTCCAAAACAGTTGAATGTTTTAATGATGTATTATCAGTTAGCCGGACAAGGGAAAAAAATAAAAAAATCGGTTTTAATGCGCAAGGCAGACTCAAGCCCCGCAGTATTAAAAACAATGATAAAAAATTTAATATTTATTGAAACTTCAGATACCGTGAGCAGGTTGCAACTATACGGAATTTCAGAGGAAGAAGAAAATAAATTAAATGAAGAACAAATTGAAGTAACTCAGAAGATGAAAATTTTATTCGAAGAAAAACAAACTGTTTTATTACAAGGTGTTACCGGAAGCGGAAAAACGGAAGTATATATTGAGTTCATTAAAAAATGTGTGCAGGAAGGAAAACAGGTTTTATATCTTTTGCCGGAGATTGCATTAACTGCACAAATAATAAGCAGACTAAAAAAAAGATTCGGAAGTTTGATAGGCGTTTATCACTCCAAATTTAATCAGAACGAACGTGTGGAAATATGGCAACGGGTGTTAAACAATGAATATAAAATAATTCTGGGTGCGCGCTCCGCTTTGTTTTTACCTTTTAATCAATTAGGATTAATAATTGTTGATGAAGAGCATGATTATAGCTACAAACAACACGAACCAAATCCGAGATATCATGCGCGTGATGCAGCTATTTATCTCGCATATCTGCACAATGCAAAAACAATTTTGGGAACAGCAACTCCTTCTGTGGAAACCTATTATCAGGCAGTGAGTGGTAAATTTGGATTGGTAAATATGTTCAAACGATATGGTGACATGGCGATGCCTGAAATTCAGATCGTTGATATTAAAGAAGAAGAAAAAAATAAAACCATGCAATCGCATTTCAGTTCTATGTTAATCGAGCAGATGAAAAGCACATTAAATAACAGAGAACAAATCATTTTATTCCAAAACAGAAGAGGATATGCTCCCTATTTAACTTGTGAAGCATGCGGATGGACACCAAGGTGTATCAATTGTGATGTAAACCTTGTATATCATAAATTTTCGGATGAATTGCGTTGTCATTATTGTAATTATAAACACAATGCATATCAGGCTTGTCCGGCTTGTGCAAGTACGCGCATTATCATAAAAGGATTCGGAACAGAAAAAATTGAAGATGAATTACAATATATTTTTCCGGAAACAAAAATTGCGCGTCTCGATCTCGATGCAATTAAATCGAAACACGGACATGAAAAAGTAATTCGTGAATTTGAGAATGGAGAAGTGGATATTTTAGTGGGAACACAAATGGTAACCAAAGGACTTGATTTTGACAATGTAAATCTTGTCGGAATATTAAGTGCTGATCAGATCATTAATTTTTCTGATTTCAGAGCCAGTGAACGCGCATTTCAAATGATGACGCAAGTAAGTGGGAGAGCAGGAAGAAAAAACAAAAAGGGTGTGGTGATGATACAGGCAATTCAGGTAAATCACCCTGTATTGCAATATGTAATTCACAACGACTACAACGGTTTTTATAACAAAGAAATTAACGAACGTCGCGAATTTGGATATCCTCCATTTGTGCGTCTTATCCGTTTAACCTTAAAACATAACAAGGTGGATATGGTTAATAATACCGCAAATTTTCTCGCAGCAGAATTAAAGAAAAGTTTTGGTGATAAAGTATTAGGACCGGCAATTCCGGGAATTCCCCGCATTCGAAATAAATATCTTGCCGAAATTCTCATAAAAGCATTTAACAGGCGATCGGATACGGAGCGATTAAAAAAAGTATTAAAACTGGAGATTGAAAAATTGCAGTTGCATCCCACCCACAAGCGCATCGAAATTGTAGTGGATGTGGACCCAATGTAGTAAATTTGCA
>CAZXBG010000045.1:22230-25250 GCA_964638865.1 uncultured Chitinophagales bacterium
GATAGATTATATAGAATTTTGTCGCCAAACTTTAAATCATCAATATATGGTATGTAAATCTGTAATTACACTTTTGTTATGTGTTATCACCCTTAGTGCCTTTTCCCAATCGGGAACACAAGTGGAAACGTATAATGTAAAGGTTTCTTCCAAACTGGAGCTCCGCGGATTAACAGATGCCCGTTATCAGCTTTTTGAGGATACTGCAAAAATTGATGCATTTGATTTGCGTCGTGCACGTCTCGATTTTCGTGGAGACATTGCACCAAAAGTTGGATACCGTTTACACCTTGAATTTGCCGGCACACCGAAAATTCTTGATGCAACTTTTGTGTACAAACCATTTGATTATTTGAATGTGAATGTAGGACAAAGCAAAACGCCCTATTGTTATGACAATTTATATTCACCATGGAATTTGCTGACTATCAACAGAACACAAATTGACAATGCCTTATCGGGTAGGGAAGCAGACCTCTACGGCAATCAAAATGGTCGCGATATCGGATTGTGGTTAACAGGTAAATTCTGTGTTGGGGATGAAACCAAAAGACCTATTCTGGAATATCATCTGGGAGTGTATAATGGAACCGGAATTAATGTTGCAGATAATAATGGGGAAAAAGATTTTGGCGGATCATTGCGCCTATCTCCTGTTAAAGACCTTTGGATAAGTGGAAGATTTTATACAGGTCATGGGCAAACAACAGAAGATCCGGGTATAACCACAGATCGTTCAAGATACGGCGGCGATATTTCGTATAAGTATAAAAATTTCCTGATCGAAGGAGAATTCATAGCGGGATCTGATGAAAGTGATAGTCTCGCATTATTGGAAAGAAACGGATATTATGTAACCTTGGGTTATACTCCGATAAAAGATAAATTGCAGGTTGTTGTGCGTTTGGATAATTATGATCCAAATACCGAATCAATCGATAATATCACCAATAAATATATTTTAGCCGCCAGTTGGTTTTTCAATAAGAATACCAGAATACAGTTGGAATATAATTTAGTATTGGAGGAAGCAGAAACTCAAAATGAAAACAATTTAATTGCCATACAGTTTCAGGCGGGATTTTAAGAAGTAATTTATACAAGCAGCTTCTTTTTGAAAATATACTATACAAACAATAGAGTTAATAGAATAATAAAAATTTTGAAACCCTATAAAAATTTAGAATTATGGATATTGCTATCGTACTGAGCCTTTTGGTTCTGGCCATAATAGCCTTTTCAACGGAAAAAATCTCTGTTGACATTGTGGCTATGACCTGCGTTTTGGTGCTTGTGCTCACCGGAATTCTCGACTATAAACAGGCTTTTGCTCCTTTTGGAAGTGATTTTATTATCATGTTGGCTTCCATATTTGTGGTTACTTCCGCAATAGACTCTTCCGGTATTTTGGAGGTATGGACTGCAAAACTTCTCAAGCGGTCTAAAGGGTCACAAATGTCGATGATAATGCCTATGATATCAATTACAGGATTATTTTCTGCCTTTATGAATAATACCACTGTTACGGCATTAATGATAAATCCTGCAATGGCAATTGCAAAAAAGACCGGAATTAATTATTCGAAAATATTATTGCCGCTGGCATTTGCATCAATTGTTGGAGGCACATGCACACTTATTGGAACTTCTACAAACGTAGCAGTAAATGCCTATCTTGATAAGAACGGATTTGAAGCTTTTGGCATGTGGGATTTTACCTGGATAGGTTTAATTATGCTTGCTGTTACTTTAATTTATATGATGCTTGTAGGAGTAAAAATGTTACCTAAAAGGCATAGCGGCGAATTAACAAATCAATACGGAGTGCGGTCTTATTTAAGTGAGATTATTATTAAAAAAGATTCCACTTTAATAGGACAGGTAATTCACGATTCTGCAATTTCGCATTTGGGATTTGAAGTGTTAGCTGTAATACGCGGAGAACGACAATTTGCTCCGGGACCGAATATTTCTTTCCGCGAAAACGATATTGTTTTAGTAAAGGGAGAGATGAAACATTTAATGGATGTAAAAAATACCAACGGAGTTGACATCGTTGCCGATACCTTGGATTTTTATAAAACTAATGGAAAATCATTGAAATTAACAGAAGTAGTTATTCCGGGAAGATCTGATCTTGCAGGTTCTACTATAGCGGAAATTGACTTCCGCAGAAAATATGGAATGGTGGTTGTTGCAATTAACCGCGAAGGGAAAAATATTGTAGATATTTTGGATAATATTCACATTGAAGTTGGCGATATGTTGTTGGTGCAGGGAACTGAAGAAGCATTTAATAATTTGCGGACCCATCATGATCTGGTTGTATTGGGTCAACACGAACCCAAAGCTAAAAATCTCAAGAAAGGATATTTCGCTTTAGGATTTTTTGTAACTGCAATTATTATCAGTTCTATTCCAATGTTTCATGTGCACGTTTCCATTGCATTTTTAGCAAGTGCAGTTTTGTGTATGTTGGTTGGTGCTGTTAAACCCGATGATGCTTATAAAAATATAGAGTGGAGATTGTTGGTATTAATTGCAGGAATGACCGCCTTCGGAACTGCCATGAATAATTCCGGTGCCGATAAATATCTGGCAGGATTAATTGTGCATTGGTTTCACGCATTCGGTCCACAAGGTATTATGTTGGGATTTATGGTACTAACGGTTTTATTAACACAACCCATGAGTAATGCTGCGGCAGCATTAGTGGTGATACCGGTGGCATTGGAAGCAGCACATACTTTGCAGGTAAATCCAATTACTTATGCAATTGCTGTAATGTTATCCGCATCGGTTTCTTTAATTACGCCTTTCGAACCATCCTGTATTTTAGTGTATGGCCCCGGTAAATATAAGTTTGTCGATTTTGTAAAAGTAGGAGGGATGTTGACGGCGATATTAGTTGCAATTATTTATTTTGCCGTGCCGATGAGTTGGCCATTGTAAGTGTTTTATCGTTAATGTATTAGTAGGGTTCGCCAGACCGTTAATATTTTAATACACTGGCAACCCTG
>CAZXBG010000046.1:0-10912 GCA_964638865.1 uncultured Chitinophagales bacterium
GCTTGCGTATTTGCGTTTATAAGAAATGCGCAGGCAAAAGCAGAATATGTTTTTAAGTTAAAGCCGGTATTTTTCATTGCATTTTAATTAATTTTTGAGTTTCTGTTTCGCCTTTTTTATTGGTGAGAGTTACAAAATAAACGCCAACAGGTAGATCTGCAATATTTACAAATTCTTCATTCTCATACATTAATTGTTTCACCTGGACACCCCGATTATTAAATATTTTTAAATCAAGTTCCTCCAATAATTCGAGCCCTGCCTTATTTCTGATGCGAAAACCTGTACTTGCCGGATTTGGTATCAAATTAAAAATATTTGTGTTTTTTCCCAAACGCATTTCGAAAGGATACATTGGAATGGTGAAATATCCGCAGGAATAGGCCGGAACCGTTACGCATACCCCTCCCGTTGGTATGTCGCCGGAGCAATCGGGGTCATTTTCATAAACGGAAATTGAATTCAATTCAAAACGGTTAAGATAGGTGCCCAAATCATCGCAATCGTTGTAAGCAGTATTATAATCAAATAAGGAGCTTCTGCCGCTATTTGAATATAACTGATCGGCATCCAAACAATAAATAGTGGCAGGCGTTTGATTTAATAAAACAATATCAGCATAAGGATAAAAAGAAATGAGATTTTCAGGGTCAAATACATAATTTTGTAATGTGCCCTTTACATTCGTATAAAAACAATATAATAACCCTTCGGATTCATCTACAAACATTGTGGGAACAAGATTTATATTACCTGTAAATACCACTCCATTTAAAGGCAAATATTGCAAATCGTTTGATGAAATGGCACTCAGTAACTTCATTTCGTGGTATGTTGTTTTTGCAACATAATAATCATCAATTTTATCCTCATCACAATCTGTTATTATATCCAATTCTATCTGATCTTGTTGATCGGATAAATTCACAAGGTTGATAGTACTCCCTCCTAAAAAATTCTGTAAGGTGGAATAAGTAAAAAAGTTTTCTTTAAAATAGGTGGTTTGGAAATTAATTTTTACATTTCTTAAAAACCATTCCTGCAGAAAATAGGCATGCACAAAACTGTTGGAATAGATACTTAATCTTTGTTGAACATCTAGGTCTGCTCCATCCACCTTATCTAATAAATTCGATTCTGTTGTCCATAATTCTTTTCGATCTTCGCCTGTTTCATTAAAATGCAGCTTTAAATTATGTTCCTGAAATGCATCTTTATGCCTTGAAGTAATTACCTTTCTGAAATTACCAACTTCATCTCCAATACCAATAATGCCATCGAAGGCGCATCGCAGGTCTTCGTCATAAGCAGCAAAATCCCATAAAGCAGTATATGGGTCATCATCCAAACAAAGCGGTATATTATACCAATTATTGTTTAAAGGGTCTTCCGGGTCTTCATAATTTGATGCGGCATAATATGGGTGAAGTATTACTGCGTTAAAAGCAAACCGATATCCTGACCCCCAAAATATTTCTTCACTATAATGGTCATATAAATCTTCATTCCAATCATCCTCCGGTCCTCCTGCAAAAAAATAATCATCTTCTCCAGTTAAAAAGGCAAATCCGTTGCCATTGTTTTGAGCGGGTATACCTATTTTTATTTCATAAATATTTGCATCTGTTGTGCCCTTAAATACGTCTAAATAATCATGCGCATCACTTACTAACATTTCAGCAGGTAAAACATCTGTTAAGTCAAAGTCTGATGTAAAACCAAAACTACTGTAATCTCCGCCGTTTATATAATCCCAATAATGTTCGAAGGTAGTTTTAACCCCTAACCCTAATTCACCATACACAGCAAAACCTATCGAACGCCCGAAAAACTTTGCATATACTTCATTGCCAAGTTCTATACCGGCAATATGCACATTATATAGTTCATTATCCTGAAGGTATTCAATAATTGCCTTGCATTGTTCTGCAGTTTCATTTAATACATCAAGGCAAATAATTACATCCACTGTATACTCATTATCTGTTTCAATTTTTTCAATGAGTTTTATAAATTCATTAATGTATAATGGCTCATCTTCTTGTCCTGCGTAATCTGTATAATCATTTGGGTCGTAGGTTATTTGTTCAACATAATGATTTACCAATGTAATAAAATCTTCAACATCTTGCGAGTAAATCCAATCCCAATCAGGATCATCCGGATCTGTAACATTCAAACCTACCACATCTTCAGCAGTCCAAGCAGCGTGATCTATTGTTCCATCTGTCATATCATAGTATGGAATAATCTCCGTAAGATTAAAACCGTAACCACTATTCCAAAGTCCATAATCAGCATCATTGATATCTTTATTTTCCGAGCCAAGCATTCTTGAAAATTTGCCGCCGGAGCCATCAGGAAAACGAATTACTCTTGGTTTCATTTCACTGAGTAATTCCCACGGATCCGCAGAATCTACATAAATGGCATTATCTTCAAAAGTAGTATGTTCAAACAAGCTTGACACATTTACTCCATATAATTCCTGGTTTAATGTTTTCGGTGTTCCGGAGGGTTTTACATAGATATTTGATGTATTGAAAATGAACATGTTTTCTGTGGAATCCGTTGAAATTATAAAGGTGGTATCCAATCCGTCAATTTGTATGGAAACTGTATCTCCAAAAGCATATTCTTCCTCTTCAATAGTATCCTCAAACACACTATCCGGTAATAAGAATGGAGTATCCTTAGATATAACGCTAATTAACTCCTTATCTCTCCACAATAACTTACTCATAGTAAATGCAGTGATTAACATCGTACAAAAATTTGTAACAAATTTTTGTACGATGTACTTTTTTTTGATGGAAGCAAAAAATTTTGATTTTTCATAGTTGTTAGTTTTAGATTTCTAAATAAAATCCAAAACATCAACCGGAGAGAGTTGGCTTTGGGGCCAAAAATCAGGGGTTTGGTGTTTTGAGATGATAAATGTAAAATAAGTATTTGGCATTTCCTAATAATAACAGTAAAAATATGCGTTTTTGGGCAGCAGCATAAGTTTAGAATCAACGGAAACCGCTTTTACCAAACTTTCACAATTTTCGTGAACTTTTCAACTAATCTTCCTATTTTCACAATACCTTTATTCAAATTGGCAATACTCTTATCTATATGCATATCGTAATTATAGGAAATGGCATAACCGGCATTACTGCCGCAAGAACGGTTCGGAAAAATTCGGATCATGAAATCACGGTGATCTCCGGCGAAACAGATTATTTTTTTAGCAGAACTGCTCTTATGTATGTTTATATGGGTCACATGAAATTTGAACATACGCAACCTTACGAAAACTGGTTCTGGAAAAAGAACAGAATCAATCTCAAAAAGGCATGGGTTAAAACGATTGATGCAGAAAATAAAAAATTGCAATTTGAAAATGGAGAATCTCTTCAATATGATAAATTATTAATTGCATCCGGAGCAAAATCAAATAAATTTGGTTGGCCCGGACAAGACCTTAAAGGTGTGCAGGGAATGTATTCTTATCAGGACCTTATGGAATTAGAAAAAAATACTAAAAAAGGAATATCCAGAGCGGTAATTGTTGGTGGGGGATTAATTGGAATTGAAATGGCAGAAATGTTACACTCACGCAATTATCCCGTAACTATTTTAGTGCGTGAAAGTAATTACTGGAATAATATTTTACCGGAACAGGAATCCATCATGATCTCCAAACACATCCGCGAATATGGATTTGATCTGCGATTAAATACTTCCATGAAGGAAATTATTGGTGATAGTAATGGAAATGTGAAAAGTATTATTACCGATAAAGGGGAAGAAATTAATTGCGAAGTGGTAGGTTTAACAGCAGGTGTTTCTCCTAATATTACATTTTTAAAAGAAACAAAAATTAAATGTGATCGCGGTGTGGTGATCGATCAAAATATGACGACCAATCTGGAGGATATCTACGCAGCCGGCGACTGCGCTCAGTTTCAGGAGTCGTTGCCCGATCGAAAAACGGTGGAACAAGTTTGGTACACCGGTAAAATTCAAGGGGAATGTGCTGCATTTAATATGTTGGGAATTAAAACAGATTATAATCCCGGATTTTGGTTCAACAGCGCCAAATTTTTAGATATTGAATATCAAACGTATGGAACGGTATTAAATAAATTGCGCGAGGGTGAAGAAGAATTTTATTGGGAACATGGCGATGCAAAAAAAAGTATGCACCTGGTTTATAAAAAAGAGGATCATCTTTTCATCGGCATAAATATTTTCGGAATTAGATTGCGCCACGAATTATTTAATTTGTGGTTGCAGGAAAAAAGAAATGTGGAATACGTTCTCACACATTTAAAAGCAGCCAATTTCGAACCGGAATTTTACGTAAATTTCGAAGAGGCAATTATTAATTCCTGGAACACCCAACATCCCCAAACAAAAATAATTTTAAAGGAAAAGAAAAGTTTGATGAAAATGATTTTTAAATAAAAAAATATTGAATTTCAATAAACCAATTACCAAACTATCAAATAAAAAAATAAAAGAATAAAAAAATTCCAATCGTGGCTAAAATATTTTAATAATTTTAATTTGGAATTAAGTATAATCAATTAACAAATTATCCAATTAACAAACTAATAAATTAAACCAATGACTGAATCAAATATATCCATGTCGCTTTCTAATCCACATCCTGCAAATTTTAATACTTTGCAAAAAACCGGATTATCCATAACTGCATTGGGAATTCTTGCAATATTTCTCGCCTGGGCCGGTGTTGGATATGATCAGCCCTTGCTCTTTTTATTAGTTACCATCGTTTGTTTATTCGTCGGCACTATTATTTATACCTTAGGTTCCTATGGAAATCTTCCTGCCGGAATAAAAAATAATCGCACCATGTTCACTTCTATGTCGTCGCGCGGTGCTTTGGCATGGATGGCTGGAATAATAATTACCGGATTTTACGTTTGCCTCTATTGGAAAGATTATTGGAAAACCGTTTTCGGTGTTGATCTTTTAGGCGGCTTGATCAATATGTTCAACCCTTTAAGTGAATTTATACGCAATTCCCCTTCCGATCAATGGTTTGTATATGGTTCGTTTTATACCATCGCACTTTTAGTAATGGGTTTCAAATTCATTTATAAATACCGGCATAATAAATATCAGATCATCAGAACCATTTCTGTAATGTTCTTTCAACTAGGACTTGCCTGGTTATTACCGGCTATCATGAAATCCATGTATAATTACGAGCCTTATCTCACCTATTTCTGGCCTTTGGATTACGACGCAATTTTTCCTTCCACGCTCAGTTATTTACAAACACAGGGAGCATTCGGCACTTTCTTTATTTTTTGGGGATTGGTATTAACCTTTGTTGTAACTCCCGTTCTCACCTATTTTTTAGGTAAACGCTGGTATTGTAGTTGGGTTTGTGGATGTGGGGGATTGGCGGAAACAGCAGGCGACCCTTTTCGTCACCTTTCCGACAAAAGTTTAAAGGCCTGGAAGATAGAAAGATGGATGATACACTCCGTTTTGGCTGCAATAATTATTATAACTGTGCTTTTATTAGTTGATAATGGATTTAAAAATCAATTGCTGGGAGAATCTGCAAAATCCATAGCAAAAGGCTACAGTTTTGTTATTGGAATGGTTTTCAGCGGAGTTGTAGGCGTAGGCTTTTATCCAATAATGGGCAGCAGAGTCTGGTGCCGTTTTGGTTGCCCCATGGCTGCTTATATGGGACTGATCCAACGCTTCAAATCGCGTTTCCGTATCACTACAAATGGCGCTCAGTGTATATCCTGCGGAAATTGCAGCACCTATTGCGAAATGGGAATTGATGTTCGCGCTTATGCACAGCGGGGACAAAACATAGTGCGTGCAAGTTGTGTTGGTTGCGGCGTTTGTGCTGCCGTTTGTCCGAGAGGTGTTTTGAAGCTGGAAAATGGTCCTGATAACACAAATCGCACACAAATACTGTTCAGCAGCGACGATTTGAAAATTCTTTCTTAACAATATTTAATTATCTTTTACATTTCACGTAACTTTGTGCACTTTTTGAGGAAGGAGACAGGCTATTAACCATGCGAAAAATCAATGTCATCATTCCGGTTTTTAATGAAAGTGGTTCAATAGGTCATGTTTTACAGGATATTCCTGCAAATCTGGTGAACGAAGTAATAGTAGTAAATAACGGGTCAACCGACAACACTGCTGAAATTGCTCACCAAAAGGGCGCTACTGTTTTGTTAGAAGAAAGAAAAGGGTATGGGTCAGCTTGTTTGAAGGGTATAAATTACATCAAAAACAAACCGGCAGAAGAGCAACCCGATATTATTGTGTTCATTGACGGAGATTATTCCGATTATCCCGAACAAATGCAGATGCTTGTTCAACCCATTATCGAACAGAATATCGACATGGTAATTGGCAGCAGAGCAAAAGGTAAAAGGATAAAAGGGTCGATGGCACCGCAACAAATTTTTGGGAACTGGTTAGCAACTTCCCTCATTAAATTGTTTTTCGGTGCTAAATTCAGTGATCTGGGTCCATTCAGGGCAATAAAATGGCAGCAATTGCTGGATTTGCAAATGGTGGACACTAATTACGGATGGACTGTGGAAATGCAAATAAAGGCTGCCAAAAAAAAGCTGACCTTTGTAGAAGTGCCGGTGGACTATCGGCCTCGAATTGGAAAATCGAAGATCACCGGAACGCTTAAAGGAACAGTAATGGCAGGATACAAAATCATCACTACCATTTTTAAATATTTTTGAACCAAATGATTGACATGTCAATCTCTATAATAGTAATATATACCATCGCGATTACCTTGCTTTTCTTTTATTGCATAATGCAATTGAGTTTGGCCATCCATTACATAAAATTCAAGCGCACCTTGCAAAAAGAAGATGCAAAGTTTGAAATTCCTGAAGAGGAATATCCGCTTGTAACTGTTCAACTTCCGGTTTATAATGAAATGTACGTTGTTGAACGTCTGATAGATGCCATTGCAGCCTTCGATTACCCTAAAAATAAATTAGAGATCCAACTACTCGACGACTCTACTGACGAAAGTTTTGAAATAGCACTTCGAAAAGTAGAATATTATCAGAATCTTGGAATCGATATCGTTCAGATAAAACGCCCCGAACGCAAAGGTTTTAAAGCCGGAGCATTGGAGTACGGCTTAAAAATTGCCAAAGGAGAATACATTGCAATTTTTGATGCGGACTTTACACCCTATCCCGATTTTCTTAAAAAAACAATTCCTTATTTTTTAGAGGACAATAAAATTGGTGTAGTGCAGGCTAAATGGGAACATTTAAATAAAGATTATTCCATACTCACCAAGATGCAGGCTTTTGCATTGGATATGCATTTCACTATTGAACAACAAGGCAGAAATGCAGCGGGCTATTTTATCAATTTTAACGGAACAGCCGGTGTTTGGAGAAAACAAACTATTGAAGATGCGGGAGGATGGAAAGCCGATACCCTTACAGAAGATCTTGATTTAAGTTACCGCGCTCAATTAAAAGGCTGGAAATTTAAGTACGTAGAAAATGTAACTGCTCCTGCAGAATTACCTACGGATATGAATGCACTTAAATCGCAACAATTCCGTTGGAACAAAGGTGGTGCAGAAACAGCTAAAAAGATCGGCCGCAGCGTAATGAATTCTGAACTTCCGTTGAGAATTAAATTACATGCAATAGCACATTTATTTAATACCACGAATTATATTTTCATTTTGATAACAGCAATTTTAAGTGTTCCGCTTCTGTTCATCAAAAACCATTATATCGATTTTAACTATTTTAAATACGCAAGTATTTTCTTGTTAGGATCTTTGGCAATTGCGTATGCATATTATATCTCTACCATGCAGCGGGAAAAAACAATGCGCAAAACTTTACACATCTATATTACGCGTTTCCCTATCTTTCTTGCTATTACTATGGGTATGAGCCTACATAATGCCTGGGCAGTATTCAGAGGCTGGATCGGCCAGAAAACAGCATTTGTGCGCACACCTAAGTTTAATATTATCAATGGTAAAGACATTTGGAAAAACAAAAAATATGCTGCAACTAAAATTAGTCCTATCACCTATCTGGAAGGATTGTTCAGCATGTATTTTTTAATGGGAATCATTATGGCCTTTTATTATGAAGACTATGGATTATTGCCTTTCCACATACTTGCATTTACCGGTTTCGCATTAATTTTTTACTTTTCGCTTAAACATTCCAGGTATAACTCTTAACAATGATCAAAACAGCAATTACCGGCACCTGGAGATTTGCTGTGTATTTGTTGATGGTTGCTGTTTTTCTATTGATCGGGTATTTTACAGCCCGTGAAGATTTTTTACAGTTATTCGTTCTCTACAGCGCCGCATTCGGTTTATATATTTTATTACTTAAATATGCCGTTTCTGATGATCTGGTAAAAGAAAGCATATATCTCGGATTATTCCTTCGATTTGTTTTGTTATTCAGTATACCTAATCTTACCGACGATTTTTACCGTTTTATCTGGGATGGCAAATTGTTATTAAACGGCATTAACCCTTACGCCTTTTCTCCCGATCAGATCGCACTCGATAATTTAACGAATGTAGTGGATACCCATTTATTTAATGAACTCAATTCAAAACAATATTTTACCATTTATCCTCCTGTTTGTCAATTCCTTTTTACCAGTGCCGCATTTCTATCTTTTAATAATGAATATGTAAATATTGTTCTGCTCAAATTTTTCATTTTTTTGTTTGAAGCCGGCACAATTTTATTGTTGCCAAAATTATTGCAGCGGCTCAAGATGCCTACTAAATATCAGTTGATCTACACATTAAATCCATTGATAATACTAGAACTCACCGGCAATATGCATTTCGAGGCGATAATGGTGTTTTTTCTGGTATTGTCGTTGTATTTTCTTTTAAAACAAAATGATGTTCTTTCCGCAATCGCTTTTGGATTTGCCATAGGTTCGAAACTTTGGCCTGTTATGTTATTGCCGATCTTCTTTAAGTTTATTGGCTTTAAACGAACAATACAATATTGTTTAATTAGCGGGATTATTGCATTAATAATTCTATTCCCCATGTTTATGCAATATAAAAACATTGTTGGAAGTTTAAATCTCTATTTTCAGCAATTTGAATTTAATGCGAGCAGTTATTATTTATTCAGATACATAATTGGGAAGGATGAAAATTATGAAACCTTTTTATTAATGCGAAAATTATTACCCGTACTTACCTTGATAACAATAACAATATTAAGTGTATTTTATAAAAAACAATATTTCCTTTCCGCCTTGTTAATAACCTTTTCTATTTATTGTCTTTTTGCAACAACCATTCATCCCTGGTATTTATCACCCCTTATTATTTTATCCGTTTTTTCTCTGTACCGATATGCCATAATTTGGTCGTTTCTCATTTACCTTTCCTACATCACTTATATCACTCCCGCATATCTAGAAAATTATTATCTTATTGTTTTAGAATATGTAGTTGTGATTGGGGTATTTATTTTTGAATGGAGAAGAATAAAACCCATTACACTATTAAAAAAAGAAACTCCGGCAAGTATTTAGTGTACCTTTATTTAAATAACTTAAAGGTAGCTTTGTTCATTAAGCAAGTGGGCGCATTCATCCATTCACCTTCCTCGTTATTTGATACAGTATGATCAATTATGATTCTGTTTTCTGAAATTCCTTTTTCAAGAAAATAGTTGATTGCGGATTTTTCCCGTTTCTTGTTTAAATCTTTACCATAAATTTTATTTGAAATACTAACAGCACTTACCGCTAAACTTACTTTTAAATATGGGTAATAATTTAAAATATCAACCACCTGGCTAATTACCGGAATATTTTCCGGAGTGATGGCAAAACTATTTTCCTTAAAATATATCACTAGGTCCCAATAACATGCTATACCAATTACTTTTTGATTATTTTGAATAATCGACTTATAAAAATAATATTCATGAATAACAGTCATACAAAACAGGATAGGCAATACCGGTGACGACAGAGGCTCCGGATCTTCAAAATCCAAACACCCATCCTTATCACTATCTATCGAAACACCAAAAACATCAACTGCGGCTAAAGCCGGTGAATTTATTTCTTTATCAAACTCATCTTTAACCCCATCATTATCCATATCCATTACAACCGGTGCCGCTTTAACCTGCACCGAAGTTTTTTCTTCCTGCTCATACGGAAAATGCAAATGCGGAATCTTTTTTACCTCCGAATTTTGATTCTGCCCTTCCGCAGTAACAAAAATTAAACACAATACCAATATGGATATTATACTTCGCATATTATCTACAATAAAATTAATCAAAATATCTCATGAATTTGCATTCGTTTCAAAACACAAAAACCTCAATCCCGAAAATTTCAAGATCAAGGAAACTTTTTCATCAATACATCAAACCGAATCCACCCAATAAACTAAATCAGCAAAATACAGGCTAATCAACCCAATATACGAAATACACACTAAACACCCCAATTAACAACTCAACACGCTCACTCAACACACACCCTCCCCTCACAATCAACAAAATCGCCACCAATCCACCCAACCCTCACACTCCAATCCACACCAACCCTCCCAATCAACAAAATCAACAAACTCACCCCAATCCACCCCAATCCTTCCAATCATCAAAATCAACAAACTCAACCCAACTCACTCCAATCCACCCCAATCCTTCCAATCATCAAAATCAACAAACTCAACCCAACTCACTCCAATCCACACCAACCCTCCCAATCAACAAAATCAACAAACTCACTCCAATCCACCCCAATCCTTCCAATCATCAAAATCAACAAACTCAACCCAACTCACTCCAATCCACCCCAATCCTTCCAATCATCAAAATCAACAAACTCAACC
>CAZXBG010000046.1:11012-24883 GCA_964638865.1 uncultured Chitinophagales bacterium
CAAAATCAACAAACTCAACCCAACTCACTCCAATCCACACCAACCCTCCCAATCATCAAAATCAACAAACTCAACCCAACCCACTCCAATCCACCCCAACCCTCCCAATCAACGAAATCAACATACTCACCCCAACTCACCCCAATCCACACCAACCCTCCCAATCAACAAAATCAACAAACTCACCCCAATCCACACTAACCCTCCCAATCAACCAACTCAACAAACTCACCCAAATCCATCCCAACCATCGCAATCAACAAACTCAACGCAATCAACCAACTCACCCCAATCCACCCCAATCATTCCAATCATTCCAATCATTCCAATCAACGCAATCAACCAACTCACCCCAACCATTCCAATCAACGAAATCAACCAACTCACCCCAACCATAACAATCAACGAAATCAACGAAATCAACCAACTCAACGGTAAAAAAATAAGGGGTGGAAATTACTCCACCCCTTAGGCTGTCATGATTATATGTATATATCAGTATTAATTCTTAAGGATGTGGAATTCCACACGACGATTCATTTGGTGTTCCTGAGGTGTGTCAGCATTTTCAATGATAACAGAACCTTCACCTTTGTAAACGATTTTCATTCTGCTTTCAGATACACCTTTTTTAGTAAGGTAAGAGATAGCTGATTTAGAACGATTTTCAGATAATTTCATATTCATTGATTCGCTACCTTGCGTATCGGTGTGACCAACAACTTCAACTTCTAATTTTGTATATCTGTTCATGATCTCAGCAACCTGATTTAAGGTAGGTACTGCATCCGGACGGATTTCAAATCTATTTAAATCGAAGAAGATATAAGGTAAGATCCAATCGCTTGCACCACCTTTACCTGGTCCTATGTCAGCAATTGCTTTGTCAACATAAGCTTTTACTTCGTTCATTGTAACGTGAACATTCTGGCAATTTTCCATAGGAAGAACAGGAGAAGAGAATGGTTCCGGATCTTCAGAGTCAGGACAACCGTCTTTATCAGAGTCTAAACTAACACCATGCGTATCAACAGGAGTTCCTTCAGGAGTATTTGGTTCTTTATCTAAACGATCAAGAACACCGTCATTGTCTGAATCTTTTAATAAGCTTTCAGGATCGAAAGAAGCTACTTTATCATACAAGTATGTAAGCGGGTTTAATTCCCAAAGTGGATCAACAGATTCCGCTTTACCTAAGTTAACACCGAAGGTAATGTTAGTATACTGGAACATGTCAAAGTGATCTGTGTAGTCACCATCCAACTCCCAACGCTGCCCATCAGCTAAGTCGTCGAAGTAATGAGAAGCTCTGTGCTCTAAACCAAGTTCCATGTTAGTTCCAATTCTGTAAGTAAAACCGAAACCACCGGAGATACTAGGGTTACGAGTCCACGTTCCTCTAATTTCACCTTCCGCACGTGCTGCAGGTGTGGCAATTTCCGCTTGAGTCTCATAATCACCGTCTAAAACAGCATGTATCGCATCGATACGCTCTTGTTCTGATGTATTCTGAGAACCGAAAGCTCCAAGAATAGCTGCGTAGTCATAAGGGGTTTCACCATCTAAGGCATCCATCTTAGTATTAAAGATAAAACCACCTACTCCAACAAATGCATAAACTAAAAATTTAGCAGATGCTGTGTGGAAGTTAAGATTGTTTATGTTAACCATCAGATCTAATGATCCATGGCCCATTTGAGTTTTATAGTTTGGTACCCAAACGTTACCGGTATAATCGGCACCTGTTGAGTAATTTTCATTCGTGCTATTTGAAAAAGCACCATTGAGTGTTTTGTTAAATGCATAAGAACCCTGGATGAAATCCTGTCCGTAAGCTTGTCCGTACATACCATGCAAACGCATAGATAAAAGGTAACCTAAACTTTTACGGATGTTCAAACCAACACCAAAAGCAGGCGTATGGTTACCACCGAAAGGTTCAGATTTAATATCACCCAGAATCTGGGGAACTCCAAGATTCAGTCCAAGTTGCCATTTATTGGCAGGTTTTGGAGGAAAGGAAGATGTTTGGCTTTGGCCAATGGTAATGATGCCAACCAGCAACAATACCGCAAACGTGAGTTTTCTACTAATCATGACGTATTAATTAAAGTTAATAATATTTTAAATTCTATAATGTATAAATAAATCTAATATGTTGGCAAAACTATAACCCCTATTGTTCTTATGCAAATCGAAGTTGCGATTTTGTCGATTTTTTTTGCGAAATTTTAAAAATAAAGGTATTCTTTACCTATTTTTAGTTAATCGAACGCTGAATTTAACATCATAAAAAATTCGAACAACTCTTACTCTCGCAATTATTTGAAACAAAGCTATGGTTTAAAATGAGAAAACCAAAAAAAAATTAAAAAAAAATTTGCACCGATGCAACCAATTAATTAACAAGTGCATCAAAAGAAGCTTCAATATGCACAAACTTATCTCAAAAGTGTGAGTGTGCCAGTTTTTGATATAGGTAAATTAAGGGTAGAAACCGACTTGATCTCATAAATGTAGACCCCGATCTCCTGTGGTTTACCTTGAAAATTGCCATCCCAGCCTATTCTCACATCGTTTGAAGCAAAAATAACGGAACCCCAGCGGTTATATATAGTTATACTGTAGGAGATCAACAGATCAGTTTGTATAGTAAACAAGTCGTTTAAGCCATCTCCGTTAGGAGTAAAAGCATTAGGCACATTAAAATCAATATCTACCCAAACTATTACCGAATCAGTTGCTGTACAACCATTCGCATCGGTTATGGTAATATAATAAGTGGTATTGAATGTTGGCGAAGCAGTGGGTTGCATACAGTTTGTACAACTTAAACCATCGGCAGGAGTCCATTCAATGGAAGTTATTGGATCGGAAGGTGATGTGGCTTCCAAAACAACAGAACTGCCATAAGGAACGGTTTGATTTGGGCCTGCGTCTACAATTATAGCAGCCGGCTGGTCTAAAACTACAATACTGAAAGTAATAGTACATCCAAATGCATCCTTAACATAAAAAGTATAAGCTCCGGAATACATAGCTGTAAAATTGCTGTCCGTTTGCCATGTTAACCCGTCGAAACTAAATAAATAGGGCAAAACACCACCATTCGGGTCAAGTTCCACAATGCCATCGTTGCCTCCAAAACAGGTTATATCACCGGTCAAAATGGTATCAAGCGTTAATAAAGGTGGTTCTGTGATCGTGATCTCTTCAAAGTAGGCACATCCATCCACTTCCTGAATCGTTATAGTATAAACACCCGGACCAAGATCATAAATACTATCGGTAATATCGCCGGTTGACCAGGAATAAGAAATGGGATTCACATTTCCTGTTACATCCACATCTATCCATGCATTGGCATCACCGTTGCAGGTTATATTTTGAACATCAATAGTGACATCATATGGTGTAACTATAGTAACAGTAACCTCATCGGAAAGTGTTGTTCCATCACATAATAGCACTTCTGCTGTATAGGTTGAAGTTACGGTAGGCGACACCTCAATACTATCTCCGGTGCCTATTTCGGTTCCGGTTGCAGTTTCAAACCAGGTTATTGCACTTGGCAACCAAACCCAGGTTTCATTTGTAGCTGACCAGGTTGTGGCATTTCTTCCAGCAATTGCATATCCCTGCGTTCCATCCTCATTTAATATACCCTGCGTTGCAATTCCGAGATCCCATCCCGGACAAACATCCACTGAAGTTAAATGATTATCTATCTGGTTTGTTGTTTCATGTAAAACGATCTGAAAAGTTCCCTCAAATCCGGTACAGGAAAATAATGGGACATCCTCCCAACTCACAATTAATTTTCGGTTGGGCGCAGTGCCAACCACTTCATGAAAAATACAATTTGTGCACAGGCCTGAATGCCAGTCGGTCCATGGACTAAAAATTGCGGCTTTGGGTACACCGGCAGCGGCATCCGGTATTGGTCCATCCGGTGTCCAGTTCACATCCATAGCTCCGGAAGGATTTAGAAAACTGATCCATCCGTTTGATGCGATATAAAACTGCGTGTAAATCTCCCCAAAATAACAAAAATCGAATCCGATAGAGTAAGGCCCCACATGCGTATCATCTACCATATTATGTACGGTTCCGGAAATTGGCTCGGGTGCATATGGCACCGATTCATAGGTATATTCCTCAGTTCCGTAACTTCCGTCAACCGTGGCAAATAACCAAACGGGTTCAGAACTGCAAATTACAGTATCCGGAAAAGCAATTATACTTTGGGCAAAATTTATCCGAACAAAGGAACTCAATAATATCAAAAGAAGGAGTCTGTGCATTTCGGGGATGAAAGTAGTCAATTTTCAACAATAAAAATAGGACTTACCTCATTTTTCCGCTCTGTGTAAAAATAAAATCAATGGGTAAGCAGCCTTATAACATTTGAGCAATTCTCCCAAAAAATCTTTCGATTGAATTTCCTTATCAGTAAAATATTTTGAGACAACAAAACTTCTGTTCTTCAAATATTCAAGTGCCGGATTATCAGCTGTATAGCCTTTCGGGACCGTTTTTAATCTTTCTATATCATCAAATCCTTCAAAATATTTTTTGAAGGAAGTAACCTGAATTATTTTTTTAAATGCTGCCAGATCATAATCAATTTCCTGTCTTATACTTTGCAAAATATCAGGTGCCGGCATATAGGACCCAATTGCTGCAAACGACTTATTTGCAGGTTGCAAATGGAAATAATACCCCGCAGTCATCATGTTTTTGCCTCCTTTGCTCAAGGTAGTACCCATATTATTCTTATAGGGACTTTTATCCTTTGAAAACCGCACATCCCTGTTTATTCTGAACACCGTTTTTTTAGGTTCTAACCCAAACAGGGAATTGTCCATTTTCTGCATTCCGGAGATAAGTGCAGTATTGAATTCTAAAAAATTGGTCTTGGCGGCTTCAAATGCATTCCTGTGCTGCTCAAACCAGGGTTTATTGTTGTTTTTGCCGAGTAGCTGTAAAAATTTTAGTGTTTCTTTTTGAATTTGTGACATAGAAGATTAACTTTATGTAAAAATATCCTATTTACATTTTATCACACAAACATTATTTCAAAAACCAATGAGAAATTTATTACTCCTAACTGTCATTTTTCAAGTGTTTTCAGGTGTTTTGAAAGCGCAGGAATATTTTGAAAGCAAAATACCATTCGAATGGATATCTGACGCCCCTGCAGGTGATGAACGCGCAGGAAGTTGTGCATCTCCTGACGGAGCAATAATGTTGCCGGCACTTGGTGGTTATCCAACCTATGCATACTTATCGGCAAATGGATATTGTTACACCATCTCACCCGCCATGAAAAATGCAACCTATTGTTTCACCTTTACAAGTATAGGCACAACAGCAGTGTTGGATGCCGGTTTTTCGTTTGTTGCTACCGGGGGATATACTATTTGGTTCGATAATTTTAAATTATATACCTGTGCTCCTTCGTGTACTCTTTTTGGATCAGGGTTGAGTTTTACCGGGTTAACTGTTGGACAATGTTACACTTGGTGTTTTCAAACACATATGAGCGGCGGTGGAGGTTCAGGTGGATTTACAACCTTATGCCCGTATTATATCTATGTTATTCCGCTACCAATAGAATTAACAGATTTTTATTGCATTTACGAAAATAATACCATGGTATTGAACTGGGAAACTATATCAGAAACAAATTGTGACCGCTTCGACGTCCTCAGGTCTTTTAACGGAGTTGATTTCGAACAAATAGGAACGGTGAATGGCAATGGTAATTCGACAAATACCCATAAATATAGTTTCACTGATCCGTCACCATCCACCGTCAATTATTACCAGTTAAGGCAAGTTGATTTTGATGGAGGTTTAACTTACTCCGATGTAATTACCGGTGATTTTAATGAAACAGTTATAGCCATCAATTACTACAATTTATTAGGCGAGCGGATTGACATTTCAACGGTGCAAAACGGTATATATGTTATAGAGACTATTACCTTAAATCATCGGAATCGGGAGTTGTTTTACAAATCTTTTTGAACAGGAATTCCTTTTTAATGTGCCTTTTATGATGGAAAATTGAGCAGATATAGGGTATAATCTTTATACTGCTTACCTTTGCACCATGATAGCAGTGCAAAATTTATCGATTCATTTTAGTGGTGAGTTTTTATTTGAGGAAGTTACTTTCGCTTTAAAAGAGAACGACAGGGTTGGATTAGTTGGAAAAAACGGAGCCGGGAAATCTACACTTTTAAAAATATTGAGTGGTCTTCAAAAACCCGACAGTGGTCAGGTAATTCTGCCAAAAGACAGCCTAATTGGTTATTTGCATCAGGATCTGAGTAAAATGAAGGGCAAAACCGTGTTTGAAGAAACACAATCTGCCTTTAATGAAGCATTGCAATTAGATGCTCGTATGCATCAGATAGAACATGAACTTACCGTGAGAACAGATTATGAAAGTGATTCTTATCACGATTTGATAAATGAGATTCAGGAAGTTTCGCATCGTCTTGAAATAATTAACGTTGCCACTATCGAAAAACAAATTGAATTGGTTTTGATGGGATTGGGATTTATGCGGGAAGATTTTAATATGCCCGTGGAAACTTTTAGTGGTGGCTGGCAAATGCGCATTGAACTGGCGAAAATTTTATTGAGCAAACCGGAATTAGTTTTATTGGATGAGCCAACTAACCATTTGGATATTGAAAGTATTCAATGGCTGGAAGAATATCTGGACACTTATCCCGGAGCAATTATTATTGTTTCCCATGACAGAACTTTTTTAGATAATGTTACCAGAAGAACAATAGAGATTGTAAGTAAAAAAATATATGATTATCCCGCCAATTATTCTCAATTTGTTGAATTGCGCAAAGAAAGAATTGACCAACAAAAAGCGGCGCAAAAAAATCAGGAAAAATATATTGAACATACAGAAAAACTGATAGATAAATTCAGGGCAAAAGCAAACAAAGCAAAATTTGCACAATCCCTCATAAAAAAATTAGATAAAATTGAAGAGATTGAAGTGGATGATGAAGAAACAGCAACCATTCACTTTTATTTTCCTAAACCACAACGTTCAGGAAAAACAGTGGTAACAGGAAAAGATTTATCTAAAACCTATGATGTAAAATTAATTCTCGATAAAATAGATTTTGAGATTCATCGCGGAGATAAAATTGCATTTGTTGGTAAAAACGGAGAGGGAAAATCAACCTTATCGAAAATAATTGCAGGTTTGGAAAGATATAATGGCGAGATGGAATTAGGACATAATGTTCATCTTGGATATTATGCACAAAATCAGGCGGAAACATTAAGTGGTGAGGATACCGTTTTTGATACCATTGATAAAGTAGCTGCGGGCGAAATGCGTTCTCATATCAGAACCCTACTCGGTGCATTTTTATTTGGAGGAGAAGCATCCTTTAAAAAAGTAAAGGTTTTATCAGGAGGAGAAAAATCGCGACTTGCCATGTGTAAATTATTGTTAGAGCCTTATAATTTATTAATACTGGATGAGCCTACCAATCACCTGGATATGCGAAGCAAGGATGTATTAAAAAATGCATTAAAGAATTTTGAAGGAACAGTAATTGTGGTTTCTCACGACAGAGATTTTTTAAAGGGAATAACGAATCGTGTATTTGAATTTAAAAATAAAGGTATTAAAGAACATATTGGCGATATTTATGATTATCTGGAAGCGAAAAAAATATCTTCACTTGCCGAATTGGAGAAAGTAGAAAAACCCGTTAAGAAAAAAGAAACTCCGGCTACATTTTCCCAACCAAAGGAAAATTTCGAAGACAAAAAAAACAAAGAACGAGAACTCGTTAAATTAAAAAAGGACACAGAAAAAACGGAAAAGGAAATTGCAGCCTTCGAAACCGAGATCACCGCGATTGAAAAAAAGATGAATGATCCTGAGTTTTATAATATGCCCAATACTGCTGATGTTTTTGCTAAATACAATAATCTGAAGGAGACCCATACAAAAAAAATGGAAGTATGGGAGGCGTTGCAGTTGAAGATGGAGGAGTTTTCGAATGTGTAATCAGGTTTAACAAAACTGTTGCTGAAAAATCAGTATTTCCTCAGATTTGTATCCCAATATTGCATTAAATAAATTTGTAATATGAAAATGTTGATTATAGAGGACGAACAATCACTGCTCGAATCCATATCACATTATATGTTTTCAGAAGGATATGTGTGCGAAGGGGCTAAAACATATTTTGAAGCGGAAACCAAACTCGCAGTATATCAATACGAAATTATTTTACTGGATATTACCCTTCCGGGTGGAAATGGCTTAGATCTTATCAATGAGTTAAAAAAGCAACATCCGGAAACAGGGATATTGATCATATCTGCAAAAAATGCCCTCGACGACAAGATAAAAGGACTTGACCTTGGTGCTGATGATTATTTATGTAAACCTTTTCACCTCGCAGAATTAAATTCGAGAATAAACGCTGTTATCAGACGCCGGAGTTTTAACGGGAGGTCCAATTTGATCTTCAATGAAATAGAAATAGATACTCTTGCTAAAGAGGTAATGGTGCATAATAAATCCATAAAACTTACCCGCAAAGAATACGACCTTTTATTATATTGTGTTGTAAATAAAAAACGGGTTTTAACCAAAGAGTCCATTGCGGAGCATTTAAGCGGTGATGCAATAGACATGGCCGACAATTTTGATTTTATTTATACCCACATAAAAAATTTGCGAAAAAAAATTGAGCAGCAAGGTGGCAACGATTATCTCAAAACGGTATATGGTCTTGGTTACAAATTCAGCGACCTATGAAATTACTGCAAAAAACAAACCGGATTTATTTATTGTTTACTGCCGTGCTTTTATGTACCACCGGAATTTTGTTGTATTTTATTTTTACCCGTATAGTAAAATCGGAGATCACTGAAAAACTGATTATAAATAAAGAAAGGATTAGTCGGGAACTGGCAGATGGAAAAGTGGTTCCTTCTCTACCTCCGGTAATAACCGTAGAAAAATTGCCATCTATTACCTCTTTTAATCTTATCATAAAAGATACTTTGATATTTGATCCGGTGGAAAACGATACTGAACTTTTTCATGAAGTAACATCCATTGAAAATATAAATGGCAAAACTTACCGGATTACCCTTAGGCAGGTAATACTTGAACCGCATGATTATTACAACTCCATTGGTTTTACATTATTGGTAACGATGTGTTTATTATTAGTATGTTTTCTGTTTTTTAACTGGCGAATTTCTAAAAGCATCTGGAAGCCATTCTATGAAGATTTGGAAACAATAAAAAAATTTGCTGTAAGCGATCAGGAAAAGATCGTATTGAGCAAATCTAATATTACGGAATTCAGGGAACTTAATACTGCGGTTGAAAATTTTACAGATAAAATCCTATCTGATTATCGCGCATTAAAAGAGTTTACTGAAAATGCTTCCCATGAATTACAAACACCTCTGGCAATCATTAATACAAAACTGGAATCCTTTTTACAATCAGAGGAACTCAGTAAAGAGCAGGCTGATCAAATTCATTCGGCGTATAGTGCTGCTATTCGACTAACTAAACTCAACAGATCGTTGTTGCTGTTATCGCGAATAGAAAATCATCAATTTACAGATACCGAATCTGTTTCTCTTAAAGAAATTGTAGAAAAACAATTGGAGAATCTGGATGAATTTATTAAATCGAAACAACTTCTGGTAAATTTTCATTTTAATTCAGATATCACCTTAAAAGTAAATCCTTTTTTATTGGACACTCTTGTTTCCAACCTGATTGGAAATGCGATCAAACATAATTACATTAGTGGAAACATTACTTTCAATTTTAAGAATAATACATTTAGTATTATAAATACAGGTCAATCGGCTCCAATTGCAACCGATCAATTGTTTGAACGCTTTAAAAAGTATGACCAAACTTCAGCTTCTCCCGGTTTAGGTCTGTCTATCAGCAAAAAAATATGTGAACTGCATCATTGGAGTATCAGTTATGAACAGGATGGAGAACTACATATAATAAAAGTTAAATTCTAACCACAGAATTACTTCAGATTTGCCCTTTAGTTTTGTTTTTTTAACTGCTAAATTTTTATACCAATGTGCAAATTATATGTATTTGTGTTTCTTCTTGTTATGGTAACTTCCTGCAATAGAAATGCGACAAATATTTCGGAAAAGAATGTGCCAAAAGCCGTTCAAAACAGCTTCCATGCTGAATATGTTTCTGTAACTGATGTAGATTGGGAAAAGGAAGGAAACTTATATGAAGCTGAATACGAAGAAAATAATGCGGAGCAAACTATTTTGTTTGATGCTGCCGGAACTATTCTGAGAACAGAATCTGAAGTTTTGATGTCCGGTATTCCTGCGGCTATACAAGTTTACGTGGAAACAAATTTTAAAGGTTTCAAAATGGAAGAAGCAGTGATCCTCAAATGGGACGGAAACTCCTTTTATAAAATTGAAATTGATGATGACCGGAAAGAATTGGATATTCTTTTTGATATGGAAGGTAATTATGTTTCCGAAGACAAGGAAGATTCTGATGAAAACGAATTGGAAAAAGATGATGATTAAGGCTATTAATTATAGGGATTGGATTAATATTCTTGATTAATCTTTGCATTTAACAAGCATTTATTTTTCACCATAAAATCTACAATGTATGAAGTTTCAAGTCTCTGTCTTATTTATCTTTATTACATTAACTGCTAATAATATAGGCGCACAAAATTTACAGCAAAATAATTTTCCGGTTTATTCCGATTCTGGCTCTTTCAAACAATGGTTCCAAAATTATTATAACAACGAATTTACTACATCGGAAGACAGCGCAAAAACAAAAAAAGAAATTGACAAAAAAGTAAAGATCTCCGGTTTAATTACCGTGCATTATCTGAATGAATTTAACACCAATGGTGATACTGTTCGCGATCCGGATGGTTTCAGGGTATTGCGTGCAAGATTGAAGGCGAAAGGAAATATTAACTCCTATGCCTCCTACGAATTAATGATAGATCCCCGTTCGCCGGAACAAGGAGGTTTATTGCGCGATGCTTTTATAGAATTACATCTGATACAAAATCAAAATATTAGAATTGGCCAACAAAAAACGCAATTTGGATGGGAAAACAGAGAGTCAATTACCGAATTATACACCGTTAACCGAGCTGAAATTTCAGATGGTGCTTCGAGAGGCGAAAATTTACGGGATATTGGAATTGGATTGTTGGGCCATATTCCCATCAGCAATAATTTGCGATTTGAAAATGCGATCACCTTTACTAACGGAACCAGAATGGGCGTTACGGGTCCTTATGATTTTAATACGAAAAAAGCATTGTGGGGCCGATTGGGTTTGCGATATAAAACAGCAGATCTCACTGTTCATTTAGGTGGTTCCTTTGGTTATGGTGGTTTCAGGTATCTCGGCGACACGATAGACACACCAACAGATGATATTTATGTTGATTTCAGAAGAATTGGAACTGATTTGCAGATTGATCATAAATTTTTCTTCCTGGCAGGCGAATTTGCAATGGGAAATGATAAAATAGCAGATACCCTTTATGAAGAACCAATTGGTTATCAGGTTTTACTTGCCTTAAAAACAAAATGGGATGTTGGTCCTTTGATCAGATACGACGCCTTTGAAGACGAATTTAAACAGTGCACATTTGGCATTTATTATGGGAAACCCACCGATAAATTCCGAATACTTACCAACTATATTTTCAGAGGTGGCATAAAAGATATTCCCACTGGGCATGATGATAGATTGTACATACAAATGCAGTTGAAATTTTGAGCTGAATAGCATTTCGGGTGCTAAAATTGTGGTCAATCCAAATAAACATTTTTTGTGAGTTTACTTTCTCCGGCATTTATTGTGACCATGTAAATTCCTTTTGGTGCATTTACCGGAATTACTGTTGATAGGTTATTCAGATCGGACGCATATATTTCTTTTCCCGCAAGATCGTAAACAGTTACCTGTGCATGCGGTATTACTTTGGCTAACTGTTTGCAGCTAAAAGAAGTTGGCGATTTTTACCACTAAACTTCATTCGGAGAATTATACCTCAATTGTACGAAAAATTGTCATGCGAAGCACTGAACCGCCAATTTTTTGTGCTGTTAGCAGATGCCCTTCTGTCTGTCCGAAGTGGCCAATTGTCAATTTTATTGAGGTTTCCAAAAGAATTATTATTCGAAGTCGTCATTGTCAAGTTTGCAGTCAGCCCGTGTGGTGGGAAAAATAAATTTGTAAAAAAAGGAGGTTGTATTTTTGGGTAGTGAAAAAAACTTTCTAAAAAAAATGACTTGTAGCGTAGGCTTGTAGCGTTTTTTAAGAATGTGTTTTTTGTGGGTGGGCTTTTTCTTTCGTTCCCTGTTGAAAAGTTTTTTAACTTTTTGGTTGACAGTTTGTAAAAAAACACTACTTTTGTCAACAAGTAGGAATGCTTAAATAAATAACAAGATGGAAAATGTATTTGGAAATAAACTGGTGTCAGCCCGAAAGATGGCTGGCATGTCCTTACAGGACTTAGAAAACAAACTTGAAAAAGTTGTTTCTCGTCAGGCATTGCATAAATACGAGCAAGGAAAAATGAAACCTGATAGTCAGTTGCTAATTGCTTTGTCAAATGTGTTGAATGTGCCTGTGGATTATTTTTATTCAATTCCAACTGTGCATGTAGAACTCAAAAACATCAGCTACCGAAAGTATTCCTCAAAGATTTCAAAAACTGAACAATTGTCTGTGGAAGAAAAGGCAAAAGAAAATTGTGAACGCTATTTGGAGTTAGAACACTTGATTGACCCAAGCGAAAAGCCGGAATACTTTACTTACGATAAAGTAATTGAAAACGCTGATGATGCCGAAACTGCTGCAAAGAAATTGAGAGAAGTATGGAAACTTGGTTACGACCCGATTCCCGACGTGGTTGAAATGTTGGAGGACAAAGGCTATAAAGTAATTGAGTTGGATGCTCCTGCCGGCTTTGATGGTATGAAAGCAGATGTTGATGGCAAAAAAATAATTGTCCTGAAAAAAAGTATGAAGCAAGGAGAAGATGTTGTAAGAAAAAGATTTACCGCTTTGCATGAGTTGGCACACCACTCTTTAGAGTTTTCAACTAACCTTACCGACAAAGAAGAAGAAAATTTGTGTCACACTTTCGCTTCTGCTGTTCTCTACCCTGCTGATATGGCAAAGAAGGAATTGAGCAAAGACCGCTTTCATTTTTATCAAAACGAATTAGTGTTAATTAAAGAAAGATGGGGAATTTCTTTTACTGCTGTTTTCTCAAGGGCCTTACAACTTGGAATCATAACCAGTTTTATTTATAGAAGATTCAATGTTGGTTATAGAGAGAGAAAGTTACACTTGAATGAACCGGGGAGATTTATGAGTAAAGAAAAGCCTGTTCGCCTTGAAAGGTTAATCTATATGGGGTTGTCAAAAGAAATTATTTCAGTTAATGAAGCTGCCTTCTTTGCGGGTAAAACCGTTGGAGAATTCCGTAAACAATTGCAGCAGTTAGTATGAAACTATTTATCACTGATACAAATGTGTTCTTTGATTTGATGAACATAGAAGCACTTCCCGAATTTTTCGGGTTGGACTTTGAAATATGCACAACAGATTTTGTTGTGAATGAAATATTGCGGCTGGAACAAGCGGAACAAATTCAAAATTTCATTCGGTCAAGGCAACTCACGGTGTTTAGTTTTTCTTCTGATGAAATTGATGAAGTGGTAAACCTGAAAACAAAACGAATGCTGCGAAGGATTGCAGATAAATCTGTGTTGTGGAAAGCGTTACAATTGAAATGCAA
>CAZXBG010000047.1:0-11738 GCA_964638865.1 uncultured Chitinophagales bacterium
GGGTCGGGGGTATGGTTTGTTTGGCGGTATAAACATGTGACCCCTTCGGGGTCGGTGATATTAGGTTGTTTGGTGTTATATACATGTGACCCTTCGGGGTCGGGTTTAATTATATCACATTAATTGATCCTGAAGGGATCACATGTACATAGAAAACCACAGCAATTGTCCCGCCGACCCTGAAGGGGTCGCATGTTAAACACACCGTATGGACAAAAAATTTTTATTTATTTGAAAAGGTCCCGGGTTAAGTCGATAAATAAAATATTGATTGCCTGAATCATTGTCGAATTTCATTCAATCCAGTCAAACAAATATTCAGGCTTATGTTCAATTTCAAATTCATTTAATAAACCTAAATATTCATTTTTAAAGCTGTCTTTTTTGTGATGATTCTTTTGGTTTAAAATATATTTTATCACATTGTCTAAACTGGAGTGACTATACGAAAAAGCACCAAATCCTCCCTGCCATTGGAATTTAGCTTCGGTAAAATTTTTCGTATTGATAAAATCATTGGACGATTTTTTAATTTCTCGAACTAAGTCAGATAAGCAACAGGATGGTTTCATACCAATTAAAAAATGAATGTGGTCTGGCATACCATTTATTGCAAGCATCTTTTGATTATTATTTTGCACTATTCCGGTTATATATTTATATAATTCTTCCTCCCATTTTGATAAAATGAGCGATTGTCGGTACTTGACTGCAAAAATTGTTTGAATGTAAATTTGTGTGAATGTTCCTGCCATAATGTAAGTTTTAAAAGATTAACAAAATATCATTTAATATTCGAAAATATTGAAAATAATTGAATTCCAAATTTGTAAATTTAGATTATCGGAAGAAACTTCTATTTAAAACTCAGAATATTTGTCGATTAATTAAGCAGGAGTAAAATGTAAATGATTTAAAAAAATAATCGATTATTTTATTTAAAGCGGTAATTATAATTTATTGATCTCAATTGGGTATTTTAATTTCTTTCGATAAATTTCAAAAAAAGAGAAAAATTTAAAGGTCAGATTTCAAATAGTCTTAACTACTTTACCAATAGGAAAATATACTTGTGTTTTAGGGTGTAAGATTCGATTAGGAATTTACTTTAAGGAGATGGTTTTAAGAATTGCAGGCTTAAGGAATGATCCATGGAGCTTATATATGGTTTAAAAAATGATAATCTAAACTTATTTATTATCCGTAACTTTGCCTAATAACCTAAACCAATGCGCGTTTATTTTGATAATGCAGCCACAACCAGCCTTGATGCAAAGGTGTTAGAGGCAATGCTTCCTTACCTGAACAACCATTATGGCAACCCATCGTCCATCCATTCATATGGGAGAGAGACTAGAGCAGCTATTGAAAAGGCCCGAAAATTCGTGGCAGCACTTTTCCATGTTTCACCGGGAGAAATCTTTTTTACGAGTGGGGGAACTGAGGCCAATAATATGGCTTTGCAATGCAGCGTTCGCGACTTGGGTGTTACACATATCGTAACTTCTGAAATTGAACATCATGCAGTAACTCATACCGTTGAGGCATTAAAAGCAGAAGGAAAAATTAAATTGAGTTATGTAAAGTTGTTGCCTGATGCTTCTATCGATTATACCGATCTTGAAAATATCCTGAAAAATTCATCGGAGAAAACTTTAGTAAGTTTGATGCATGCAAATAATGAAATTGGTGTTTTATTGGATATAGAAAAGGTAAGTGTGTTATGTAAAACCTATAATGCTTTTTTTCATTGTGATACTGTTCAAACAATGGCACATTACCCGCTGGATCTTCAAAAAACGAAGATCCATTTTATTTCTTGTGCTGCGCATAAATTTCACGGGCCAAAAGGCGTTGGATTTATTTATGTAAATGCAGATGCAAGTATTAAACCACTTATTCACGGTGGTGCACAGGAAAGAAATATGCGTGCCGGCACAGAAAATCTTTACGGAATAATTGGTCTCGCAAAAGCACTGGAAATTGCATATGCAGAATTAGAGGAGACAAAAAAATATATTACATCTCTGCACGATCATTTGCGTAACAGACTAAAAAACGAATTTCCCGGAATAATATTTAATTCCCCGGAAAATGGATTATATACTGTTTTAAATGTAAATTTTCCTGCAAGTGAAAAAAATGAATTATTGTTATTTAATTTGGATATAGCAGGTATTGCAGTTAGTGGAGGAAGTGCCTGCAGCAGTGGAAGCAGCATAGGCTCCCACGTAATTGCACATCTTCACCGCGAAAAAGATTCTGCTGCCGTTCGTTTTTCTTTTTGCAAGTTTAATACGATGGAGGAAGTTGATTTTATGGTGGATAAACTCAAAGAGATTGTTTTGGTAGGGGAGAAGGTTTAAAAAATGTTTTAGGTTCCGGATTCTGAGTTTTGATTAGGGTGAACTTGACTGAAGCAATGACATTCCTTCTTTCATTATTCATTCTCAATAATTTTCCCTATCATTGTCAATTATCAATTATCAATTACTTCCATGGTAAATCGCAGGTCATTCTTAAAAAAAGCATCAGCACTTGTAAGTCTTGCTGCTTTACCCGAATTGGTTTTTAGTGAAGAATTAAAAGCCGGAATTAACAGAGTAAATAATATCTCTCCCGAACTTGTTGCACAGGATGAGGACTTTTGGAGTATGATCAAAGAATCCTATACTACTTCTGCAACCCTTATTAATTTAAATAATGGTGGTGTAAGCCCTTCCCCAAAGGTGGTGCAGGATGCCTTAGACCGATTTAATAAAATGGCAAATGAGGGGCCGAGTTATTACATGTGGCAAATATTGGATAAAGGAAGAGAAAGCCTCCGCAAAAAAATTGCAGATTTGGCAGGTTGTGATATAGATGAAATTGCAATCAATAGAAATACAACGGAAGCACTTGATAATATTATTTTTGGACTAGATCTCGAAAAAGGGGATGAAGTAATTCTCACCAAACAGGATTATCCAAATATGATAAATGCATGGAAACAACGCGAAAAAAGAGATGGTATTATAATTAAATGGGTGGAGTTGGATTTGCCTACGGATAGTAAAGATTATCTTGTAAACAAATATACCGAACAAATTACAGCGCGAACTAAATTAGTACAGGTAAATCATATCATTAACTGGACAGGTCATATTAATCCGGTAAAAGAAATTGCAGATGCGGTGCATGCAAAAGGTCCGGAAGTAATGGTTGATGGAGCGCATACTTTCGGGCATTTTGTTTTTAAAATTCCTGAACTTGGTGCAGATTATTATGGAACCAGCTTGCATAAATGGCTGAGTTCTTCCATTGGTACAGGAATATTGTGGATCAAAAAAGAAAAGATACAAAAGGTTTGGCCATTAATGGGTGCACCAGAAACGCAGGATATTAATAATATTCGCAAATTCGAAAATCTTGGAACACGATCATTTCCAATTGAATATTCTATTGCAAATGCAATTGATTTTCATTTAATGATAGGACCCGAACGCAAAGAAGCACGTTTGCGATATTTAAAAGATTATTGGACCTCAAAATTGTCTACCTATCCAAAATTCAAATTAAATACCTCACTCAATCCGAAATTTTCTTGTGCAATTGCAAACTTTTCTATTGAGGGCCACGAACCGGGAGATATTGCTACAAAACTATTCAACGATCTCTCCATTCACTGCGTTGCAATTAATTGGGAAAACATTCACGGGGTTCGCATTGCTCCGCATGTTTATACAAGTCTTTCTGATCTGGATAGACTGGTGGAAGGGTTGAAGCCGCTTTGTAAGTGAGGAGGGGAGGTCAGAGTTTGAGTATATCTTTGGAAAGTAAACAGTGGGCAGTAAATAATGGGCAGTTTGTAGGATTGGAGATTGTTGCTTCGAATTAAATTTTTAGTGAAATTAAATAATATCGAATATTGAACAAGGAATAAAGAACAATAATCGGATCACATCCCTTAAACTTTTGCAAACCATGTAAACGTTTGCTAACCCAGAACTCAGAACTAAACTAATCAATTTTCAGTAAAGTTAGTCCTGTGTCTTATTTCGTATATTTGCAATACATGAAACCCTTAAAAGAAACCCCGTTAATGGGGCAATACAATCGCATTAAGGCGAAACATCCGGATGCGATTTTGTTGTTTAGGGTTGGAGATTTTTATGAAACATTTTCGCAGGATGCAGTTATAACTGCCAAGGTTTTGGGAATAGTACTTACAAGACGCGCAAATGGTTCTGCAACCCATATTGAATTGGCAGGATTTCCCTATCACGCTTTAGATGCATATCTTCCAAAATTAGTTCGGGCAGGATATAGAGTTGCAATTTGTGAACAACTGGAAGATCCAAAACTCACCAAAACAATAGTAAAAAGAGGAGTTACCGAATTAATTACGCCAGGTATTACTACCAGTGATAAAATGCTGGAAGCAAAAAATAATAATTATTTGGCCAGTTGTTTTTTGGGAAAAGAAAATGCCGGAATTAGTTTTTTAGATATTACAACAGGTGAATTTTTTGTCGCGCAAGGCAAAAATGATTATATCGAAAAATTACTGCACAGTTTGCAACCCGCAGAAATTATTTTACCGAAATTTCAGGTTAAGCATTTTAAAGAATTATTCGGAAATAAATTTTATGTATACGGATTGGACGATTGGATTTTTGCGGAAGATTATACAAAGGAAAAATTATTAACCCATTTCGGAACCACCTCTTTAAAAGGATTTGGAATAGAGGAATTGGAACACGCAATTATTGCAGCAGGAGCGTGTATTCATTATTTAAAAGATACGGAACACAATAATCTCGGCCATATTACAGCTGTTTCCCGTTTACCGGAGGAACAATATGTTTGGCTCGACAGATTTACTATCCGAAATCTTGAATTGGTGCATTCTTTTAATGAGGAGGGAAGTTCTCTGTTAAAAGTGTTGGATCACAGTATCACGCCAATGGGAACACGTTTGTTGCGGAGATGGATATTGATGCCATTAAAGGATAAACACGCAATTGAAGTAAGACTTGATACGGTTGAGCATCTTATAAAAAATCCTGAACTTTCGAAAAATATTGGAAATTCATTAAAAGCAATTGGTGATCTGGAAAGAATTATTTCTAAGGTGTCGATGCAGAAAATAAATCCGAGGGAAGTATTGCAATTGAACAGGGCATTACATGCTTTAGCAGACCTGAAATCTTATTTATTGAAAACGGAAAATCCCCATTTGCAAAAGATAGGAGATCAGATCAATCTATGCGAATTAATTAAGAAACGAATTGATGCCGAATTAACAGAAGATGCTCCTGTCCAAATTCATAAAGGTAATCTTATTAAAAAAGGAATAAATGCAGATCTCGATGAGTTGCGGGAGATCGGTAATTCGGGTAAGGATTTTTTATTAAAATTGCAGCAAGAAGAAATTATTCGCACAGGAATTCCGAGTTTGAAAATCGGATTTAATAATGTATTTGGATATTATTTGGAAGTAACCAATAAATATAAAGATACTGTTCCTGTTGATTGGATCAGAAAACAAACTTTAACCAGTGGTGAACGATTCATTACGCCACTTTTAAAGGAATATGAAGAAAAAATATTGGGTGCGGAGGAAAAAATAGTATCTCTGGAACAAAAATTATATGATGAACTGATATTCGCACTCAACGAATATGTTCAACCCATTCAATTAAATGCAGGTATTGCTGCGCGATTGGATGTATTACTCAATTTTGCAAATACCGCTATTCAAAATACGTATAGAAGACCCGAATTATTTGACGATGCCGATTTATCGGGAATGGTGGATATTAAGGAAGGCAGACATCCTGTAATTGAACATCATTTACCTGTTGGGGAAAATTATATTCCCAACGATATTTTCCTTGATTCTGAAACGCAACAGATCATTATTATTACCGGCCCTAACATGGCAGGAAAATCTGCATTGTTAAGACAAACAGCTTTAATAGTGCTAATGGCACAAATGGGAAGTTTTGTGCCTGCAAGAGAAGCAAAAATCGGAATTGTAGATAAAATATTTACACGTGTAGGAGCAAGTGATAATATTTCAAGTGGAGAATCTACCTTTATGGTGGAGATGAATGAAACTGCTTCCATTATGAATAATATTTCCAACAGAAGTTTAATATTATTGGATGAAATTGGAAGAGGAACCTCCACCTTCGATGGAATTTCTATTGCCTGGAGTCTATGTGAATATTTGCACACAAATCCTTACGCAAAACCGAAAACGTTATTTGCAACGCACTATCACGAATTGAGTGAACTGGAAAATAAATTCGAAAGGATTAAGAATTTTCATGTAAGCACAAAAGAAGCAGGCAATAAGGTATTGTTTCTTAGAAAGCTCCAGCCGGGTGGCAGTAAACACAGTTTCGGAATTCACGTTGCCCGCATGGCAGGAATGCCTCAGCAAATTGTAAAACGTTCCAATGAAATACTAAAACAATTGGAACAAAAAAATATCGGTTCCGAATTACACAATGAAATTAAAAAGATCAAACAACAAACTTTCCAGTTAAATATGTTCAGTATGGATGACCCTCAGCTTGTAAAAATTCGGGAACTTCTTCAAAATCTGGATATTAATTCTTTATCACCAATTGAGGCATTGATGAAATTGAAAGAATTACAGGATGCAATAAATTAAAAAATAATTTCCCAAGTGGTTGGAACACCAACCACGGCTTATAGAAACAATAACCACGGCGTTCAAAAAATACAAAAATTTCACGTAAAGTCGCAAAGATGCAAAGGAAAATAAAATGTAAATAGTAATTTAAATATGGTATTGCGTGAAAAAATAAAATGAGATACACATTTTAAACACACACCACATCTTTGCAACAAATAAAACAATACAGATGAAATAAGTTAGAACTCCAAACCCAAACCTGCTGTCAGCTCATAAATTGTATTTACTACTCCTGCAGCCGGTTCAGAATCGTCGAGCAAGTTGTAATTAACTACTAAATATAATTTTTTAGTAAGGAAAGATTTTATATCCAGTGAAGTGGATATCCGTCTGTCAGAAAAATCATCAAACTTTGGTTGAAAATAAGTGGTGCTTACAACTGAATAAGTTTCTTTCGGAGATAAAGTAAAAGAAATATAACTGCTTAAGCGATGATTTTGTTGTGGAACCTCCACACCTGTATTTTTTTCATTTTCGTACATATATAAGGCAGCTGCATATAACCTAAATTCATCAGTTCCTACAATTTTAAACCGAGGCCCTGTTCCAGTTAATATTCGAAGGTCAATTGCGAGTGGTTCATTATATTGACCCTGCACAAATGCTTCCCAAACAAACCGATCTCTTATTTTATAATTATACCTAAAATGCTGAAATCCGGAATTTACAAATTTTTGATTTTCATTTACCTGAACTGTTGCTATATCGGTTAATAAAAGAAACAAACTTTTTTTCGTTTTATACTGAATATGCAAATCGGTGAGGACAGATAACACATAATCATTATTCTTGCTCATATAAACGGATGCTTCGCCGCTTCCTGCCCATCCTACCGTATCCGTTTTAATGCGTTTATCTTCAATATTAATTACCTGAGAATACATCTGATCTGCGAATAACAGACATCCGATCACTAAAAATATTTTTTTCATAACAAGCAAATTGGGTTTTATTTAGCTAAAGCCAAAAATACGAATTGTGTTATAAAAGTAAAATATTTGCAAATAAATTATTATTACCTGCTCTGATACAGAGGTTTACCGGTCTTTTTTACTTCTCCTCCTGCACCACTATTACCGGCAGATTAAGCGACCTGATCATGTCATTTATTTTGTTAACCTCCGTTTTTTTGATCTCCCTGTATTTGTTTAACTGAATATCCGCCTGTTTGCTCAGTTCATCAAAAACGGATATTTGATTTTTTGATGGACGGAAATTACCATTGGAAGCTGCATTATATACTCCTGCCAATTTATCGTTCAGTTTAATCCCATAATTCAACATATCCTGATTGCTTTTATTTCTTGTTTCATACATGGATTCAATAATTGTGGTCATTTGTTTATTTAAAGCAGCAACCGAATCCTTTAATTCTTTAGGAGCTGTATCCCCTAATTTATTAATATAATCATCCATTTGTTTTTGCAACGACCACATATCATTTATTGCATTTTGTATCTCATTAAATTTATCAAGTATCTGCACTAAAAAATCATGTTGAAGTTGGTAATCCTCCATTTTAGCTTCCGAATTCGGATCGGGTAAAATTTTGAAATTCATCAAAACACTATCGCTGCCATATTTGATCTCGGCTTTATAAGCACCTGGTGCTGCGGAAGGTCCACCCGGTGTTCCATTCCATAAAAACATTCCTTCTACTTTTTTTGCTGCTGCATATTCAAAGTTCCAGTTAAACTGATTTAATCCGTTCTGAAATTCCAATTTTAAATTTTTATCTGTTGAATTTGAAGAATAGGTATTAATAAGTTTATTGTTGCTATCATATAATTTAATCATTAATGTTTTTCCGGAATCGGGTTCAGTGGTGCTGCCGGGCTTTGATGGTATGTAATAGTTGATAACTAATCCGGGTTTAGGATTTTTTCCGGCATTTACCGGCGTTTCATTTTGATAACCTTGAATTCTGTAACTATCTCGAATGGTATATACGTGGAATGTTTTTTTAGACATTTCATTATTCATTTCCTGCAAAACACTAATATCATCCAATATCCAAAATCCTCTCCCTTGTGTTGCAAGAATCAGATCATTGTTTTTTATTGTCATATCCGTTATAGGAACTAAAGGGAGATTGTTTTGAAATGGAACCCAATTAGAACCATCATTAAAGGATATATACATGCCATATTCTGTTCCACAATATAATAATCCTTTTCTTTTTTTATCAGCGCGAATTACTCTAGTAAAATGATCTTTGTTAATTCCATTCGTTATTTTTTTCCAGTTTTTGCCATAATCCTCCGTTAAATATAAATAAGGTGTAAAATCATCTGATTTATATCTTGTTCCTGCAAAATACATTTTACCTTTTTGCAAGGGATCAGGCTCAACACAGTTTATCATTGTAAATTTTGGCAAATCAGTAGGTGTAATATTTTCCCAGGTTTGTCCACCGTTTTTTGATATATGAATCAAACCATCATCACTACCGGTATATATAACATCTTTTTCTACGAGTGATTCCGCAGCCGCGAAAATAGTACAATAAACTTCTACACCGGTATTGTCTTTCGTAATAATTCCTCCGCTTGGCTGTTGTTTATTTTTATCGTTTGTGGTAAGGTCAGGAGATATTGCATTCCATGTTGTTCCATTATCTGTTGTAGAAAATAATACATTGCCGGCAGCATATAATTTATTCGGATCATGTGGAGAAAAGAACAGAGGGAAATTCCATTGGAAACGATATTTCTGAATATCAGCTCCTTGTCCTAACGGATCGTTTGGCCAAACGGTAATATTTCTGCTATCGCCATTTAGGTGATTATAAATCCCAATAAATCCGGAATAATTTCCACCATAAACGATATTATAGTTATCGGGATCAGCAACGATATGTCCGCTTTCAAATCCTGCAGTTGGTTCCCAGTCATTTCCATCTATTTGTCCGTCTTCACTTCTGTGTTTAATTCTGAGTGAAGAATTATCCTGCTGCGCGCCTAATAATCTGTAAGGCACATCATTATCGGTTGTTACGCGATAAATTTGTGCTGTTGGCTGATTGTAGTAAGTGCTCCAGTTTTTTCCGCCATCGAAGGAAACCTGCGCTCCACCATCATCTGCGATGATCATCCGCTGTGCATCATTTGGATCTATCCATAGATCATGGTGATCACCATGCGGAGTATTAATCGAAGAAAATGTTTTTCCGCCATCTGTGCTTTTCCAAAATTCTACATTTAATACATAAACAATATTTTCATTGGATGGATCGCAGAATATTTTAGAAAAATACCAGGCTCTTTGTCGCAAATTACTTTCCGAATTTGTTTTCGTCCAGGTTTTTCCGGCATCTGTACTTTTAAAAACGCCACCTGTTTTTGATTCTATTATAGCATAATAAATATTTGGATTTGATCTTGAAATGGTAATACCTATAATTCCCAAAGTGTCTTTTGGAAGTCCTTTATTGGAACTGATATTAGTCCAATTATCTCCACCATCTGTTGTTTTATAAATTCCTGAACCCGGCCCACCACTTTCTAATGAATATGGCGTTCTTTTTACATTCCAGAAAGTTGCCACTAAAATATTTGGATCACTGGGATCCATAACCAGATCACAAGCTCCTGCATTATCACTGACAAACATTATTTTTTCCCAGTTTTTTCCGCCATTTATTGAACGAAAAACTCCGCGTTCATTATTTGGTCCGAATAAATGTCCAAGTGCTGCACAATAAACTACATCGGCATTTTTCGGATGAATAACAACACGCATAATATGACGTGAATCATTTAAACCAATATTTTTCCAACTTCTTCCGCCATTTTCGCTTTTCCACATTCCAAAACCTTCGCTTACATTTCCTCGCATAGAATTTTCACCCATTCCCACATAAATAACAGAAGGATCACTTTTACTAACCGCAACAGATCCCACCGAACCACCAAAAAATCCATCGGAAATATTGTTCCAATTATTGCCGCCATCATTCGATTTCCATACGCCTCCACCGGTTGCTCCAAAATAAAACAATTGTTTATTTTCAGGATCTCCAACCGCTGCGGTACTTCTTCCACCTCTCCACGGGCCTACATTGCGGAATTCTAATTGATTGGTAATAGTGGTATCGAAAGGTAATTCAACAACAGTGTTTTGGTTTTTACTTTTTTGAGCAAAAAGTATCTGTGAAATACATAAAAACAGGAGCAATAAATATTTTTTCATACTTAAAATTAGGTTTGCAAATATTTGGGTTAACTCCAATCAGAAAAATAGTGGAGCTAATTGATTGCGAAATACGGAAATTAGTATTACATATCAAAAGGGTAATGCTGTTATTAACAGGTTTTAATAATTAGCACAAGTAAGCAAGTAGATTAAAGATCAGTCATCAAAATTTATCCTTTATCTCGAATCATTGATATAATTCTCCAATTGACTTAAAGTGAATTGTTGATCTTCAATGATAGATTTCACCACATCGCCTATGGAAATAATACCGGTCAGCTTTCCATCATCGATTACGGGCAAATAACGGATAGAGTTTTCTGTCATGAGATTCATACAATCTTTAATTGGGGTGGACGAAGAAACCAGTTCACAATTTTCATCCATGATCTCATTGATTTGCGTTTCTCTGGAAGTTCTTTCCCTGAGCACCACCTTGCGGGCATAATCTCTTTCTGTGAATAATCCGATGAAATTATCTCCGCGCATCACGATAAGCGCACCGATATTGTTTTCCATCATTTTTTTCAAAGCATCATAGACAGAAATGTCGGGGTGGATTGTGAAGGGGGTTTTTCTCTTTTTCTCCAGAATTTTGTGGACAGTTGACATAACAGGAAATTTAGAAGTTAAATAAATAGGTCGCTCCTGCAAGTTACTATATTTTTTGAAATATTTTAAAACGTGGATGCCTTAATCTATCTTTGCCCCGGAGAGTTGGCAGAGCGGTCGATTGCGGCAGTCTTGAAAACTGTTGAGGTGTAAGCCTCCCGGGGTTCGAATCCCTGACTCTCCGCAAACGAAAGGCAGTCCCGCGATAGCGGGATTTTTTGTT